>JAZRLT010000001.1:0-1989 GCA_045646995.1 Eubacteriales bacterium
AATCCTGCGATAAAGGCGTACATCGCAAGCTCAAACGCCATAGCGACCGCATCGGGCATAAGCACGGGACGCTCGAAAATTATCGAGCGAAGTATGGGAGCCGTTGCGCCGACAGCCATTCCCCAATAAGGTCCGCAGATAAAGCCGCAAAGGATAACGGGAAGATGCATAGGAAGAAGCGCCGTTCCGACGGAGGGAATCTGACCCGTTAGGAACGGAAGAAGAAGCGCAAGAGAGAGAAACATCGCAGAGTATATCAGTCTTGCGAGCTCGGTATTCGTATTTTTAGACATAAAAAGCCTCAAAAACAAGTTTATTTACAAAACAAGTATAGCACCGCTTTTATACTTTTTCAAGTCGAATTTTCGTTACAATCTCAAAAAAGCATTGAAGAACCGAAAAAACAATGATATAATAATAAAAATTGATTTTAGGAGGAGAATATGAAACGCGTTTTTTTCGACGTTATATCAAGTGTTTTCGACGAAAGCATAAGGTCAAAACTGCCCCGCGCAATTCCCGAAGAAGCGCTCAAAGCTATTTGCAATATCTCCTCTAAGCACGACGTCGCCCATATCGTCGCAAAGGGATTGGAGGACGCAAAGCTCTTACCCGACGGCGAAATAAAAAAGCTTTTCGAAAAGCAACGCTTTGCCGCGATATTCCGACGCGAGCAATTAAACGCTGAGGAAGAGAAAATTTGCGCGCTTCTCGAAAAAAACGAGATAGATCATATTCCTCTTAAGGGCGCGGTCATTAAAAAGCTTTACCCCGACGAATGGTTAAGGCAAAGCTGTGATATCGATATACTCGTAAGAGAGACCGACCTCGAAAGGTCGATTTCGCTTATCATAAACGAATTGGGATACGCCGACGAGGGAAGAAATTATCACGAGCATTCGTTAATTTCAAAGAACGGAGTGCATTTAGAGCTTCATTTTTCGATCACCGAAAACGACCCCGATTCCGACAAATTACTTTCTTCCGTTTGGGATTATGCCAAATCGGACGGAAGTCATCGTTACGCGCTCACCAACGAATTCCTTATGTTCCAGATGATCGTCCACGCGAAATTCCATTTTATTTCGGGCGGTTGCGGAATACGTCAAATATTGGACCTTTGGTTACTCAACAACAAGCTTGACTACGACGAAAGCGTACTTTCGGAAATGCTATCCGAATCGAAATCGGACAGCTTTTACGACGGCATTAAGCAATTAATTTCGGTGTGGTTCGGCAAAAAAGAACATACCGAGTTAACCGCCGATATGGAAAAATACATCCTTTCGGGAGGCGCGTTCGGAACGTTTGAGAACAAAGCCCTTGCGGGACAGCATAAAAGCGGAAGCAGAAAGAAATACCTTCTTTCAAGGGTTTTTATGCCTAAAAGCGAGTTGGAAATAGCTTACCCCAAGCTTAAGGAAAAGCCGATATTGCTTCCCTATTACGAGGTCAAGCGTTGGTTCGCTTTGATGAACAAAAAAAGCCTTGCTAACGCAAAAGGCGAAATGAGCGTGAAAGGAGAAAACGCTTTCGGAGATATGTTCAGCAAGCTGGGATTATAGTTATTGCCGTTGTATATTTTATACAACGGCTTTTTTATTGTCTCAAAAACAGATAGGCATCATAAGATGTAATAGTAACAAATAAAGGAATGATGCCGATGCCGACAGGCAAGATTGTTTTTGTATTAAGGACCGCGACTAACGCTTTGCCGATAAACCGCGGCTCGATAACCGTTACCGACGAGGTCGGAAACACGGTATTTTATGAATTTCTCAACGTAGCGAACAGCGGTATAAGCCGCGAAGCCGACCTTGAAGCCCCTCCGAGAGCGTTGTCGCTCGACAGCGGTGACGTAATTCGACCCTACGCGATATACAACGTAAACATCCGCGCCGAGGGCAATTACCGAATGGAGATAGACGGAATCCAGATCTTCGAGGGAAGCACGACGAATCTTCCGATAGATCTCGTTCCGCTTCCCGA
>JAZRLT010000002.1:0-3037 GCA_045646995.1 Eubacteriales bacterium
ATAGAACATTGCATAGTATGCAATGGAGTAGCCGAAGTATACGCCGAGAGTCTCGTAGATCTTTGCTGCTCTCTCGTCGCCTTCCTTCATAAGACCCTGAACAACCTTGAGCTTTTCAGCGGGAGAGAGGCTTTCGTCGAGCTCAATGCCTGCGAAGGGAGCGAGCTTGATAACGCCGTCCTGAGAGAAGTACTTAACGCCGCAGCCGTAGTCGCCGGACCATTCGTCAACCATAGCGTCCTTGCAGAAGTCAACGGGAGCGAAAGCGAGCTCGTTGAGCCAGCCGGTGATGTTGCCCTGAGGATCAACGTAGCCAACTGCTTCGGAAGTACCCATAGCAACGCCGAGTACGGAGTCGTCTTCGAGGTTCATAGCGCCCGCGAGAGCGGTAACGTCACCGTCGTTTGCAACCTCAACGGGGATATCGGGACCGATTTCCTTACATACGTCGAGGTACATATTCTTAACCTTCTTGTCGAAGTCTTCATCGCTAACCTTAAGGAAGAGAGAAGCAACCATGATACGGTTGTCAACGTAAACACCTGCGCTGGAGATACCGATAGCATCAACGCGAGGCATCTTGGAAGCAGCGGTCTTCATTGCTTCGAGAATTCCCTGATAGTGGTAATCGGGGTCGGAGTTGATCTTGGGGAACCAAACAACTTCTTCGGAGTAAACGGTTTCGCCGTCGATAACTGCGGAAACCTTACGGTCGGATCCGCCTGCGTCGAAGCCGATACGGCAGCCGTCAAGGTGTCTGCCTACGGGAGCAGCGCCCGAAACTTCAACGGGAGCTTCATCGAGAGGACGAATTTCTACCTCGAAAGCACGCTCGTAAACGCGTTCCATAAAGTGAACGTCGAAATCACGAGCACCGCCGTCGGAGTAAGCTTCCTTGATCTTGTTACCGATAACGTCGGAGCCTGCGATAATTACCTTGAAACCGCCTGCGACCCAGAGAAGAGCCTTAACCATTCTCTCAACGAAGTTGAAGTTTTCTTCGTCGTGTCCGGTGCCGTCCTTGAATACGCGGGTCTTGTAAACGGTGGTGTAGCCCTTGTTTCTTTCAACGCCGATAACGAGGTCCTGACCGTTTTCCTTGGTAGCCTCGCGCATTTCGCGGCAAACGAGAGAAAGAGGAGCAAATTGGGGGTCGAGTTTTGCGGGTACTTTAAGCTTCATATCTGGTGTTTCCTCCGATAATAGTTTTTTCTACGTTAAATTCATTGTCGGTGATGATGATGTCCGCATCCTTGCCGATTTCGATAGAGCCCTTGGTCTTGTCGATGCCGAGCGTGGTAGCGGGGTTGAGGGACGCGCCGTTTACACATTCCCAAAGAGGAATATCAGAGTTGGTGTAAACGTTCCAAACGCCCTTGTTAAGGTGAAGAACGCTACCTGCTACGGTACCGTCCTCGAGACGGCAAACGATTCCGCGGTAGATGATCTTCGCACCGCCGAGAGTGTATTCGCCTTCGGGAAGTCCGCCCGCAGGGAGACAGTCGGTGATGAAGCAGAGCTTTCTGCCCTTTATCTTCCAAAGCATATTATACAATGCGGGATTTACGTGGAAGGTGTCAACGATAAGCTCGCAGCTGACGTCGGTGTTAAGAGCTGCGGTAACAACGCCGGGCGCACGGTGAGCGAGCGCAGTCATAGCGTTGAAGAGATGGGTAACGTGACGCATACCGATCTCGGTGCTCTTCATAGCGGTATCGTAGTCCGCGCTGGTGTGACCGATAGACATAATAACGTCGGTGTCGCGGCGGATTTCCTTGATTGCTTCGAAATCCTCGGTGTCGGTTTCGGGAGCAAGAGTGATGATACGGATGATATCGGCGTATTCCTTAACGAATTTCGCGTCGGGCTTGAGGATGTATTTGGGGTCCTGAGCGCCCTTCTTGGATTCGCTGATAAAGGGACCTTCTGCGTGACAGCCGAGAATCGTACTGCCTTCCCAAGTCTTACTTTCTTCCTTGAGTGAGCGGCATACTTCCAAAGCCTTCTTGATAACCGACATATCGACGGTCATAGTAGTGGGAAGATAGCCGGTAACGCCGTTGGCGAGCAAGCCCTTCGAGATAGTACGGATGCTTTCCTCGCTTCCGTCGCAAACGTCCTTGCCGAGATAGCCGTGGATATGAAGGTCGATAAGACCGGGGGCAACGTAGCCGCCCTTCGCATCGATAACCTCAACACCCTCGGGAACCTTATCGGCGGGAACGATACCTTCGATCACGTTGCTGTAAAGCAAAGCGCTGCCTTCAACAATGCGATCCTTCAAAATGATCTTGCCATTGATAATCGCTTTCATTTTTGTTCTCCTGTGTGTTCACTTTTAAAGGGGTATCCCACCCCATTCTTATTCAATGTAATTATATCAAACCCATATAAAAAATGCAATAGTTTATAGTAAATTTTAGCAAAAGCGCGAAGCGGATTGTCAATTAGTATTAACCTGTCGTCCTGAGCGGAGGCGGGTTACCGCCGCAGTCGAACTTTTGCGAATGCAAAAGCGCGAAGCGGGATCTCAATTAAGAAAAAGGTAACGGTTATCGTTGCCTTTTTTGTATGTTCTCCAAGCTTGAACGAGATCCCGATTGAATTTTCAATTCAATCGCATTTCCTTCAACCCCCAAAAATCTTCGATTTTAGGGGACCCCACAGAAAATGTTCGACTACGAAAAATGGCTTTATGACCATTTTTCTCCGCTCAGGATGACATCGTTTTTTGTTTTTCTATGAAGTTTTGTATGTCCCTACAATACGTACAACTTTGAAAGGTCACAACAAACGAGTCAATTACGCAGAATCGTACAAAAAATACAATAATTCCTTATAATCCAACCCTTTGGAGCACAAAGCAATAAATCAAAAAGAACGCACAATCGGGATAAATCCTTTTTGTGCGTTCTGTGTTATTATGCCAAATAGAACGAACCCGAGGGCGAAGCAGAGTGGATGCAGAATGGACAAGTGAAACCCGAAGCTGTACAGCCAACCCCAAAAATGCAAGCATTTTCGGGGACCCCATACT
>JAZRLT010000003.1:0-12484 GCA_045646995.1 Eubacteriales bacterium
GTTACACGATTTCCAATCGTGCGCGCTCGACCAGCTACGCGACTTCTCCACGGTCGTTATTTCGCATCGGTTTCCCAACGCGCTTGGTTATTATATCACAGAGATTTGCGCTTGTCAACAAAAAAATTAATTAATTTTATCCTTTTGGGGTTAAATATTAATCAAACGGGCGACAATGACATATAATATTCCGAAAAAACGAGGGGGACGGCGATATGCTTCCAAACGAATCCTATAAAAGGTTTGCCGTAATAACAATGTATACGGCGGTCGCGCTTACGGTGGTATACATCGTTTTTAATTATCTTTGGAGCGCGATTTTTCCCTTTGTTATCGCCTATATTTTCGCCGAATGCTTTCGCCCTATCGTAAAATATTCTGAAAAAAACAAGCAATTCCCGAAGCGCTTTTTCGTTCTTTTTGTTGTTGTACTCGCGATGGGCTCGTTATCAATGCTTATCTACGCCGCAACGCGCCAGCTTGTCCGCGAAATAACCGAGCTTTCGGGATATATCACCTCGGCGCTTGAACGGATTCGTACCGACGATTCCTACGCATCGGACATCGCAGAAAAGATCGATGCACTCATACCGTTTTTTGATATCCGCGACTGGATTATGGAGCGTCGAGCCAACCTCGGTGAAGAACTTCGTGGTTCGCTTATGACCTTCGGCGAGAAGCTTTCGGGAAATCTTATTTCCTTTTTCGGTTCTGCGGCGGCGTTTCTTCCGCGAATGATACTTTCCACAATCGTCGCCGTTATCGCGACCTATTATTTCGCGATAGACCGCGTAAAGATAAATTGCTTCTTTCTTTCGTTGTTTCCCAAACGATTCAGACCGCTGTTAAAGGCGGGACGCGATCTTCTCGCCGATACGGTCGGAAGCTACGTCAAGGCTTACGGAATGCTGTTTTTCATAACCTTCGCCGAGCTTTTTATCGCCTTTCTTTTTATCGGTATCGAATACTCCTTCGTTATCGCGCTTCTTATTGCGCTTATCGACGTGCTCCCCGTGCTTGGCGCAGGCGCTGTTCTTATTCCTTGGGGAATAATATCCATCGTGCTCGGAAACTACCGCGTAGGAATACCTATTCTTATCGCTTACGCCGTAATAACCGTCGTCCGTCAGATAATCGAGCCGCGAATCGTCGGAAAATTCATCGGACTCCCACCGCTCGCGGCACTCGCCTCGATGTATATCGGGCTTAAGCTTATGGGAGTTATCGGTCTTTTCGTATTCCCCGTCGGCGCGATCGTCGTCAAACGCATCGTTGAAATATACAATTACGATGAGCAAATCGAATAAACAAAAATCACGCTCTCGAAAGAAAGCGTGATTTTCTACTTATCAATTAATCGAACTTACTCGGTTTAGCCCAAGTTATCGTAGTTCAAAAGCATTGCCGCGAATTCAGCACGGGTTATTGCCAAATGCGCCTTAAGATTATTCTCGGTATCACCGGCAATAAGGCATTTTTCGATTGCCCAAGCTATTTCTTCGTAATACTCGCCGCTTATAAGTTCGGCATCATCCCAATAAAGAAGGTTATAGAAGTTATTGACGCTCGTATCTTCACCCGATAATTGAGCGAGGCGGTAGAAGTATGACGCGCATTCCTCACGAGAGAGAGATTCGCCCTGATTAAAGGAAGTAGCGGATTCTACAATGCCTTGTTCATACGCCCAAGTAAGAGCGTCCTTATACCAAGCACCGTCTGCAACGTCATTGAAAGGAAGTGAGCTTCCGTTATGTGCGGGAGTGCCTGCCAAGCGATACGCAACCTGAACGATCATTCCCTTGGTAGCGGCATCCTCAGGCGCAAACTCGGTATCGGAAACGCCGGTCATATATCCCTTATTGTAAGCGTACTTAATATAGTCGTGATACCACTTTTCCTTCGGAACATCGGTGAAGGGCAAGCCGTCGCTCGTTACGTATTTTTCGGTCCAGAAGGTCTTATTGTCGGGATATACGGTCTGAACCGAGATCTTAAGAATCTTTCCGTTAGTAAGGCTTGCCGCAGGGATGGTAATGGAAGTCTTCTTATAAAGATAGGTAAAGCTTTCGGTAATAAGAGTATATTCGCCGTTGTATTCACAACCGGGTTCGCCGTTAAGCTCAACAACCTGCCAATAATAACCCGAGGAGCCGGGAGCGTCGATCCAAGTAGCAACGTAATCCTGATTGGGAACACGTTCGTCGGGAGAAGTGATAGTAGCGCCGCCGTCGGTGATTGCGCTTATCCACTTAGTATCATTATCAAGAGTCATATAGCCGTAAGCATCGCCGTACTGAACACGTCCGAAGCTGCCGTTGACAATTTCTACAACCTGAATAATCTCACCCTGAGGAATGGTCGTAATAATGTTAGCATTGGAAACAGCAGATTCGCGAAGGTACTTGTTGCCGAGAAGCTCGTAATTACCCTTTTCCCAAACCTTAGGGTTCGTAGCAGAAAGCAAGCAGAACCAGTCGAGCTTGAGCTTACCGGTAGCAAGACGAGACTGAGTTACCCAGCAGTCGCCGTAGCCGGTAGCGCCGTAGGAGTTGGTGCCTCTCGAGGAAGAGGGAGCACTATCGTAAACGTGGAATTTATTGGTGCTGTAATCGTAACCTACAACAGCGATAAAGTGACCGGGAACGTGTCCGATAGCAACACCGCCGTTTGCGAGGTGATTCTTAAGCTTGGTACTGGACGAGCCTGCCCAATAGCCCGAGCCCGAGCTAACGTCGCAGGTGAAGCCGTATGTAGAGCCGTATTTTGCCTGAATTCTCGGATAAAGCGCGCTTCTGTCGGTACCGCCGAAGCCTGCGTTAAACGCACCGATGCTGTTCGCCCATTTTGCGGCCGTATAAACCTCGGGCGCACTACCGGTAAGATAACCGATAGCGTTTACCATCGAGAAAATACCGCAAGCGGTATCGTACATCGTTCTTCCGCCTACGTAATAATTCTTCCATTTGCTGTCCCACTGACGCTGAATAGTAAAAGCAGCAGCCGAAGCCGACAAAGCTGTAGTAGCAACAACCGCGAAAATCATCGTAACTACGAGTAATAACGCGACTGATCTTTTAATCACTGCCATTTTAGTTCCTCCTAAGGTAATGATATCTATAATTTTCGACACCAAGGCATTATGTATCGTCTTATAATTATATACAAATTGCATAATTTTGTCAACATGAACAATCAAAAACACTACCTTTTTGTACAAATGCACAAAACATTTCGGGTTGTTTTATTCAAACTGCTTATAAAAACTGCCGCGGATAGTTTTCCGCGGCAGTTTTGTTTGAAAATCTTCAGTTCATGCAAACGTTTTTCACCAAAACGTAGTCGAACATATTTACTTTTCCGTCGGCGTTGATGTCGGCGCGTTCAAATTCCGACGCGTTAGGAGTATACTTACTAAAGTAGATACTCTTTACAAGCATATAGTCGAACATATTGATCTTACCGTCGCCGTTAACGTCGCCCGTTGCATATTCCGAAGCCGCCTCGCTGTCGAGGAGTTCTCCGCAAACGGAACAATGCAATTCCTTGCTTCCGTCGGGGAGAGTTTCCCATTCGCCCTCGGTATGAGAAGCGGGAACGTAGTTATCGACGTAGGCGTCACCGCAAAGAACACAGGTATGGGTGGTGTATCCCTGTTCGGTACAGGTAGGTTCGGTCACATCGGAGGAATAGCTGTGAGAACAGGTCTTAGCGGTAACCGTACCGTACGCGAGAACGTCGTAATAGCCGAGCGCAGTGTTAACACCGCTTAAGGTAATAACGTCGCCTGCCTTAATCTTCTTTACAAGTCCGGTATTATAAACGCTGCCGGGAATCGAGTCGGACGCTCCTTCCCAAGCGTGAGCGGCGATCATGATCTGATGCTCGGTAAGAGTAACCGTTTTGACCGAATCACCGTTGCCCTCAAAGACCTCGTCAACTACAAACGAGCCGTCGGACTGTATTGTTGCGATAACGTTAGTGGTCCACTTGTGATTAGCTTTTTCTGCAGTGATTTCACCGAATCCCTGAGTAAAGACAACGCATTTCCCCGAGTCCACGCGGGTATTTAAGGAATTTACGTAGAAGCTGTCGACAAGGAGAGGCTCGTCATACTTTGCGACCTCGACCTCGTCAAGCCAGATAAATCCGCCGCCCTTATGAGTAAAGTTAAACTTAATATAACGCGCATTAACGGTTTCCGTCGAGAAGGTAAGCTCGAAGGTACTCCAGTCTACGTTATCCTCGGTTCCCGCAATACCGCTTCCGTTTTTGAGAACCGCCTGGTCGGAAATACCCAAGGAGGTATAGGAGGATTTATCGTTAGAATAGGAAACCTCAACGTCAACGAGACCCACGGGAGTAGAAATACCCCAAGTACAACCCGCGAAGTACGCGGTATAGGTATTGGACGCAACCGAGGAGCCGAGGTCGATAACTATTTCGGCGTTATTCTTCCAACCCGAATACGCGTTGCCGCCGTTAGGATCGCCCTTGTTTCCGTCGGTAAGGCGCGTACCGTCATCAGCCCATGCGTCGGTACGCTCGGTAGGAGATGCAGTATAACTCTTGCCTACCGAAATGACGTGACCGGTAGGATTGATAGCCGCATAAAGAGTGTTGTACGCGTTCTTATAGTCGGTATCCGTCGAGGATTTATTATCCAAAACAGCAACCGCGTTAGTATATGCCGAACGAATAGAAACGGCTTCACTATTAGTATAGTCATGGCAAATAAGAGTCTTGGTTTCAGCTATAAGCTCCTCAAGAGCAATGTATTCCGCCGACGCACCGGTCGAGGAAAGGAGACAGAACCAGTCGAGCTTAAGCTTACCGGTAGCGAGGTGAGAAGGAGTTACCCAGCAGTCGCCCAAGCCGGTTTCGCCGTAGGTATTGGTGCCTCTTGCCGCAGTAGGAGCGCTGTCGTATACGTGGTATTTATTGGTATTATAGTCATAGCCGACAAGCGCGATAAAATGTCCGGGAACGTGGCCTACCGCAACACCGCCGTTAGCGAGGTGAGCTTTAAGAGTAGAGCTCGAAGAGCCTGACCACCAGCCCTGACCGTTATTGCAATCGAGCGTAAATCCGTAGGTGGCGCCGTATCTTGCGGTAACCTTGGGGTAGAGAACGAGACGGTATGTACCGTCGCCGCCGTTAACGTTGAACGCGTTGATGGAGTGTGCCCAAGACGCGACCTCGGTGATGCTCATGCTGTTGCCGGTAAGATAACCGACGGCGTTTACGAGCGAGAAGATGCCGCAACCCGTGTTATAAAGGTGAGCTCCGCCGTAGTAATAGTTCTTCCATTTTGCTTCAAGCTGGCGCTGGATAACGTAGGAGTTTGCCGACGCGGAAAGGCAGCTTCCCGCCACCAACGCGAACAGCATTACGCAAACCAAAGCCAACGAAATTGATTTTCTTAATACTTTCATAACAATTCCCTTCTTTTTCCCAAAAGAAGCCGTGCGTATTTCAGCACAGCTTCTTTATGATTTGTTTTTACGACATACAAACGCTCTTAATGGAAATATAGTCGAACAAGTTTACTTTTCCGTCGGAGTTTATATCCGCACGGAGGAACTCGCTGTCATCAAGAGCGGTTTTATTGAAATAAGCACTCTTAACCGCAAGGTAGTCAAACATATTGATCTTACCGTCGGCGTTTACGTCGCCCGTTTCATATTCGGGAGCCGCCTCGCTGTCGAGAAGCGCGCCGCAAACGGTACAACGCAATTCCTTGCTGCCGTCGGAAAGGGTTACCCATTCGCCCTCGGTATGAGAAGCGGGAACGTAATTATCGGTATAGGATTCACCGCAGAGTGTACAGGTATGAGTAGTATAGCCCTGAGTAGTACAGGTAGGAGCGGTGGTCACGTTATTATAGTTATGCGAGCATTGTACGTTAGTAACGCTGCCGTAAGCGAGAACGTCATAATAACCGAGCGCGGTGGTAACACCGTTAAACATAATGATATCACCGACTCTTGCGGAAGAAAGAATACTTACGTTGTGTAAGCTTCCGACAACCGTATCGGAGACACCCTCCCAAGGATGGGCGGCAATCATAATCTGATCATCGGTAAGAGTAACCGACTTGACGCCGTCGCCGTCACCGACAAACACCTCGTCAACAATAAACGAGCCGTCTGCTTGCTTGGTAGCGATAATGTTTCTCGTCCATCTGTGGTTGGCTTTCGAGGCTGTTATTTCGCCGAAGCCCGAACTGAATATAACGCATTTTCCTGCCTGAACAGCAGTATTAAAGCCGTTTACGTAGAATTTGTCGGTAAGGAAGGGTTCATCGTATTTAGCGATTTCAACCTCGTCCATCCAGATGTGACCGCCGTTTACGTGAGTCAATCCGAACTTGATATATCTCGCCCAGACGGGACCTGTGGTTACAGTAATCTTATAAGTACTCCAAGAGTCCTCGCCGTCGACAACGATACCGCTGCCACCCTTGTGAACAGCCTTGTCAGACTCTGCCAAAGGATAATAATTAACGCCGTCCTGAGACCAGTAGAGATTTAACTTAACGGTATCAATGGGAGAAGAAATGCCCCAAGCGCCGCCCGCCAGATAAACGGAAAAAGTGTTGGTTTCCATTTCCCAGCCGAGGTCAACGATAACGTCGGCGCTTCCGTTCCAGCCGGAATAATTGATACCGCCGTCGCGTCCGCCCTTCGTTCCGTCGGTAAGACGCTTGAAGTTGTCAGCATAATCATCGGAACGGGTATTGGTAACAGAATAGCTCTTTCCGATAGAAACGATGTTTGCAGTGGGGTGCATAGCAGCATAAAGGGTGTTATATGCCGCTTTATAGTCAGCATCCTGCGAAGCTTCGTTTTTATAAACGGCAACCGCGTTGGTATATGCGGAACGAACCGCCACGATCTGGCTATAAGTATAGTCTACGCAAATAAGACCGAGAGATTCGGTAATAAGGCCGCCGAGCGCATTATAAGACTCGGGCTTTGCGGGGGTAGCCGCCTTTGTAGAAGAAAGCAAGCAGAACCAGTCGAGCTTGAGCTTGCCGGTAGCAAGACGGGATTGGGTAACCCAACAGTCGCCTAAGCCCGTATCACCGTATGTAGCAGTACCTCTGCCTGAAGAAGGCGCGCTGTCGTATACGTGGAAATAGTTGGTGTTGGGGTCGTAGCCTACGATAGCGATAAAGTGACCGGGGACGTGGCCGATAGCAACACCGCCGTTGGCGAGGTGATTCTTAAGCTTAGTGCTCGAAGAACCCGCCCAATAGCCCGAACCCGAGCTTACGTCACAGGTGAATCCGTAAGTAGAACCGTATTTCGCCTGAATTCTGGGATAAAGGGTACTTCTGTCGGTACCGCCGAAGGAAGCAGTATTAAACGCACCGATACTGTTAGCCCATTTAGCAACGGAAACAACGTCGGGCGCACTGCCCGTAAGGTAGCCGACCGCATTAACGATAGAAAATATACCGCAAGCGGTATCATACATCGTTCTTCCGCCTACGTAAACGCTTTTCCATTGACTGTCCCATTGTCGCTGAATGGTAAATGCCGCCGCAGAAGCGGGAACCGCCGAAACTGCAAAAACAGAAACGAGCATCACCGCAACCAGAAGCAAGCTTAACGCTCTTTTAACCATTTTCATAAATATCTCCCATATATTTCGAGTACATACTAACTCATTTTACTATTAAGTAACATATTACATCCTATATATGCATTTTGTCAATGATTTTTCCCAACCGAAAAATTTTTTGGTCAAATACGACAAATACGACCCTTTGCTTTTGGTCAAAGCGTCCCCTCCGCCTATCGTTGACTTTCTTTGTTGACCGTGATAGAATACAGAAAACGGAGGTGTTATATTATGAATGAAGCGAAAAAATCTCCCAAAGCGGCTTTTATCGTTGCGGGCATATTGTTTTTGATAAACGGTATTATCTCGGTTCTTCCGAGCACGGCGAGCCTTTTTTCCATGTTAACGTCGATATTTAACGGGTATGTCGGGATCTTTTTAAGTTTGTTATACAACGGAATGTCGATACTCAGTGCACTATCAGTTTGCGCTCTCGGTGTCGTTCTTTTGATAAACCGCAAAAATACGAAATCCGTGGTTATAGCCGCGGGCGTTACGTTCGGCTTAGGTGTCCTGTCTTTCTTTTTGAATCTGATTTCCGGCTTCGATCTATACGTTCTCTTTTCTTATGAATCTCACGTGATTCTCCATTTGATTTGTGAAATAATCAACGTAAGCGTAGGCGTAACGGGGCTGTTAACGACACTTCTTCTCTTTTTGCTTGCGATTTTCAATCTTCGCGGAAATCAAAAGCTTTGTAAGCTTTGGTTTATTCCCGTAATCGTCAAGGTGATTACAAGTATTCTGTCTATCGTATACGATTTTGTCTATTATTGGTATCTCGAATTAACGTTCGGCAGTTCATACGACTTTGCCGAAATTATCATAAAAGCATTAAAATCCGTCATCTTAGAAGGCTTCGGCAATTTGTTGGGACTTCTCTCACTCGGCTTTTTATGCTTCGCCTTGCGACGCGTCGTTACGGAAGAACCTGAAAAAATCGAAGAATCGTCCGAAACCGAAGCGATTACCGAGCCTATTCCCTCTCCCGAAAACGAAATATAGATTTGCTTTCATTATCCCCATTATCTTAAAGGGGATAGGAAAAAAGTTCCGGAATGGACAAACGGAACCCGAAGCTGTACAGGCACCCCAAAAACCTTTGATTTTCGGGATTGATAGAGACGGTCCTCAACGCGAGAATTTGTTGTTTGTTTTAATTGGAAAAATTACGTATCAATTTGTTTCATTGTATATTTTAATTATTATAATTAATTAATCGTTTTGTAACGGACCGTCGAGGACGCCGGTCCCTACAATGCGTTTTACTAATAATGTAGCGTTCGCGAATTAAAACAACGCAAAAAAGACGGTCGCCGACCGTCTTTTTTAGTTATGAGTTATGAGTTTAGAATTATGAATTGCCTTCGGCAACGTTATTTTAATAGGACATTAATTCCTTGAGTTTGTCTTCGGCTTTGATGTGATTAGACAGCGGACCCCAGCCCTCGTAAAGCTGGTGACCGTCGGCAGTGCAGGTAAAGGTTACGCCAAGCTCACGAGCGCGCTTGAACACGTCTTTGTTCATACCGCCCGCGGTAAGCTCCCAATAAATTCCCTTTTCCGCCGCAAGCTTCATTAAAGGCTCGAATATCTCGATACGCTTGGAAACCGAAACGTTTTCAGGCTTTGCGCCATAGGTTTTAAGATGACCGATACCGTCACCCATATGAGCAAGGCTCTTAACCTTCGGGAATCGCTTTATCGCGTTCATATATCCGTTTACCGTCGCTTCCATAAGATATTCCGTACCGACGGAATTAACTCTGTCGAGCCAATCGTGCCAAATCTTTTGACCCTTTTCGGTATTGAATTCGGGATAGAAATACGCGTCGGGATATTGAATCATATCCATCGGAAGCTTTTCGGTAGATATCATAAAATGGATAGAAAGCTGAACGATATCGACCTTTTCCTGATCCTCGATCGGGATATTTATATCGCCCTTATCGTTAAGAAGCTCGGTTTCGACACCGCTGTGGAAAATAACCTTTTCGGGCTTATAGGAATGGAACTCCGAAAGGTATTTATCCAATTCCTCACTTCCCTGAACGTGCCAGCAGACCCAATCCTTTTCGCCGTTGGGCATACTAGCGGAATAATGCTTTACGACCGCCGCCTCTTCGATACCGAGGTCGATACAAGCGCGCTCGATGTTCGGCATAGTCATTTCGTCCGCGCCACAGGCATCAAGGTGATAATGAATATGAAAATCCTTCATTTTTATTCTCCTTTACGGAAGAACCGTCTTTTATTTTTTAGGAAGAACGATCTTTCTGTTTTCTTCTTTGCTCGAACGGCGGTAAATTACTACCTTACGTCCGATTACTTGAACGGGCTCGCAATTAAGAGATTCGCAAAGCGAGACCATAGCTTCCTTCGGCGATTCGGGGCAGGTTTCAAGAATCGTAAGCTTGATAAGCTCGTGAGCCTCAAGCGCCTTCGAAGCGGTTTCGATAACGGTTTCACCGATACCGAATTTACCTATCTGAGTAGTGGGCTCGATAGAATTTGCGAGCGAGCGGAGATATGCTCTTTGTTTAGTAGTTATCATAATTATTCTTTCCTTATATATTAATTTCCCGTGCTTCCGAATCCGCCGTGGCGTTCGGCAACACAATCATCGTCTTCTGTTATTCCGTAGGGGAGGAAAAGTCCTTGAGCGAAGGCGTCGCCCGCCTTGACCTCGTATTTTTTCGTTCCGCCGACGAGCTTTATTTTTATATGACCCTCGTTATCGGCGTTGAAATAATCGGAGTCGATAACGCCTGCCGTATTTGCGAGGCGTACACCGTACTTAAAGCCCGAGCCCGAGCGAGGCAATATTATAAGCACCCAGCCGTCGGCAATCTTTGCGCGTACACCCGTATCGATAATTATTTCCTCGCCCACGTCGAGAGTAAAATCGTAAGGCGCATAAAAATCATATCCCGCCGAGCCCGCCGTCGCGCGCTTGGGGAGAATTATTTTGTCGTATCCGTCGCGCGCAAACTGCGTTTCGGAAACCTTCATAAATTTAGCTATACGTTGCATATCAGCCATTCCAACCTCCGTTCACGTCGAAAATCGAGCCTGTTATATACGTCGCTTTATCCGAAGCGAGAAATGCCACCAAATCGGCGACCTCCTCGGGATTACCCATACGCTGAAGCGGAATATCGTCGCAAAGCGCCTCGACGTCCTCGAAAGAAAGATCGTCGTTCATATCGGTATCGATAACTCCGGGACAAACGCAATTAACGCGTATTCCCGCGGGTCCGACCTCTTTGGCGAGCGCCTTGGTGAATCCGATAATTCCCGACTTAGCCGCAGAATAATCGACCTCACAGCTTCCGCCAACCTCGCCGAATATCGACGAGATATTGATTATTGCTCCGCCCTTACGGCTTATCATTGAGGGAACATAAGCGCGGGAAAGATTTATCGGCGCAAAAAGGTTTATTTCGAACATTTCGCGCATTCTTTCTTCGCTTACCGTATCGAAAAGGTCTACGAGCGCGACGCCCGCGTTATTAACGAGAACGTCGATTTCGGGGTACTTTTCTTTTATTAACTTAACCGACTCGGGGTTACGGAGATCGGCGGAAATATATTCGGCGCCGTCCAATTCCTCGCAAAGCTCTATCGCTTCCTCGACGCTTTTTCCACAATGGATAATAACCTTAAATCCGTCCTCCGACAGAGCGCGGGCAATCGCTTCGCCGATACCTCTCGCTCCTCCCGTGATTAATGCAACCTTTTTCATTGTTTACTTTTACCCTTTGAAAAGTTTATTTGTCCGTTGCTTTCTTGAGAATTTCTTTCAACTCTTCTTTTGAATACTTATAAACCGCGTCACAAAATCCGCAGGTCATAACCGTTTCTTCCTCGGAGTTAATAAGCTCGGTCAGCTCCTTTTCGCCGAGCGAAATAAGCGCGGTTTCGGTTTTTTCACGGCTGCACGCGCATTTATAAGCGCACTCTATCGTATCGAAAACGTCATATTCGATGCCGTCGAATACCGCGTTCAAAACGTCCTCAAGCGTTCCGTTTTCGAGAATTTCGGTTACGGGACGCATCTTAGACGCGTTTCTTTCGAGAATATCGGTTATCTCGTCGTCGGCAAAAGGAAGAAGCTGGACGAGAGCACCGCCCGCCTGCTTAACCGACATATCGCGGTCTACAAGCACACCGAGAGCACAAACGGTAGGAATCTGTTCGCTCGTCGCGTAGTAATAAGCGATATCGTCACCGACCTCGCCGGTTTGGATTTCGGAAATTCCGACGTAGGGCTCGTTGCTTCCGCTCACGTCACGGAGAATATAAAGCTCGCCCGAGCCGATACATCCGCCTACGTCAAGCTTTCCGTCGGCACGGAGAGGCAATTCGGCGCTCGGATTCTGGATAAATCCGCGCACGTTACCGCACCAATCGCTCGTCGCGACGACAGCACCGCCGACACCGTTACCCTTGAATCGGATAGTCATACAATCGTCCTCTTCGCCGAGCATCGAGCCCGCAAGCGAAGCGGCGATAAGCGTTCTTCCGAGCGCGGCGGTCGCCGTAGGAGTAGTATTATGAATTTCTCTCGCGCGTTCAACAATATCGCGCGCATCAATAATTATTGCTCTTGCCGAGCCATCTTTGGTTATTGCTCTTATGATTTTTGCCATAGTTAATACGTCCTATTACGTTATTTTGAAGTAGCGGCAATTTTACCGTCCTTGAGCATAAGCTCGAATTCGGTTCCCGAGGGAAGCTCGGTTACGCTTCTGATTGCCCTGCCCTCGGAATCAAACGCGACCGAAAATCCGCGTCCGAGAACGGATAACGGGTCTAAGCTTTTAAGCTTTTCGCTTTGAGCGTAAAGCTTCATCTT
>JAZRLT010000004.1:0-2592 GCA_045646995.1 Eubacteriales bacterium
AATTCTCATAAAATTAATCGCAATTTGTGTCGAAGAAAACCGTACGAATAAACGGTTTTCTTTTTTTCTTTAAGGACGTACGTCTGCTCGCGAAAATTACTTATATATTTCTTAGCAAAAATACACAAAAATCATAAAACAAGACAATTTTTCTTTGACAAATCGCCTTTGATGTGATATTCTATATAAGATAAAATGGTGTTGTTATACATTATTGTTGCGGATGATTGTTAAAAACGCTGTTTTTGTTGGATTTTTCGCGTTTTTTCCGTGTTTCGGCACGAAAATAAAAGAAACTGAGGTGGATTGTTTTGGCGGTTCTTGACGGATTGAAAAAATATTTTAAAATGCTTCCCCCGCAATTAACGATCGTCAACGTAAAGGCGGCGCAGATTGCGTCCGAAATTTATAAAGCCGCGATCGAAAATAATTCATTTTCGGATAACGATGCTTTTAACGACGGCTATGATCACAGGCTTGAAAAATACATAGTCTATTATGACATCGGTAAATACGATCTGCCCTGCGCCGATATCAAGATAAATCATACTGCTGCCGAAACCGAAATACTTGCTAACAGAAAAATCATGGCTATCCTCGAAGAGCTCTTTAAGGTTACCAAGCTGACTGCCGAGGAACAGATATGCAAAGAGATTCTTTATTATGCCATTGAAAGAAACGAGCAATTTGACGGCTTGGGATTTCCTAACTGCTTAAAGGGTAACGCGATATCTCCCATCGGTAGAATTTTGTGCGTTTCCGATTATATTGCGAGAAAGTTTATCGACGGTACAAGTAAGGACGAGCTTCTTAAAAAGCTTAAGCTTAAGCTCGGTAAGAAATTCGATCCGGAAGTGGTTTTGCTTGCGAACGCCGTTGTCGAGGCACTTTATGAAAGAGAACGCTCGGCCGTCTCCGAAGATATCGAGGAGTTCAGAAGCATTCAAATGCTTTATAGCCCCGTTTGCGATGCGGCGAGCAACAAGATTAAGGAAAATGCAGGCTCGATCTGCTTGAATGATCCTAAACGAGGAGTTTTGCTGCCTTCCTTCTATGCTTCCGTAGCGGAAAGAAACGGAAGAATTATGGATATCACGAAATACGGATTTGAGCTTTTGTTTGAGGATATGGCAAAAAGTAAGTTTGCCGACTCCGATGCGTCAAGAAGCTTTTCTGTCGGCGTTTCGGTCGAATGTCTTTCTAAGCCGAGCTTCCTTACCTTCGTTAAAAAGTTGATTCGTGATTATTCGGTTAATCCCCAAAGATTGATTCTTGAACTTGATGCTTCTGATATCGATATGAACGATATGAAGCTGTTGGAAGGGTTGAACGGCTATCGCGAGCTCGGTATAAGGCTTGCTATCGATAATTACGGCGTGGATAATGCGTCATTGTTCAAGCTTCAGGATATCGATTTCGATGTTATTAAGATCGACAGAAGCTTTATCGATAAGATATGCGATAACAGAAAGACCTACGAAATAGTAAAAAACATTATAAAGATGGCTGAGGATCTTAACGTTGACGTAATCGCCAAGGGTGTCGACAACGCCCAACAAAAGGCGTATTTGCTTGATCTTAATTGCTTCTATATGCAAGGCCGTTTGTTCGGAGAACCTGAATGCTTCTCTGTTTAAGGAGGTTTCGTCGCTTTGAAAGAAAAAACGAATATAAACGGCTTTGATGAGCGAATGAAGCCGTTTGCCGTCAGAGCTACGGCTCGGTCGGTGAGACGCCGTAACGTGATGCTCCGAACGGTCGGTATTATCGTACTTATATTGATATTATTGCTCGGATTCTTTTACGCTATGTCTGCGTTTGTAAACAAAGCGGGTAACTTTACGGTTTGGGTTACCGAAGATGACTTGAGCCGTCTTACCCTTAGCAATACCGCGGAATTTGAAGATAATGCAACTATTCTCGAAGCTGATATTATAGAACAAATGGATAATATCACCAAAGCGTGGCTTCCCGAGGATATAGATGACGTCGACGGATGTCACAACGGTGAAAATTATATTGCCTATACCTTTTATATGAAGAATATGGGCGAAAACGAGGTCAATTACACTACTCAGATTGATATTCACGCCGTAACCAAAGAGGCTGACAATGCGGTCCGAGTAATGGTAATAAAAAACGGTGAGGAAACGGTCTACGCGAAATCGCAAAAGGGTTCTAACGAGCCGGAGCCCGATACGGTAGCATTCCTTTCCGAGACACAGGTGCTTAAAAATACTACCGTAGGATTCAAACCTAACGATGTTGATAAGTATACTGTGGTAATTTGGCTCGAAGGTAACGATCCTGAATGTGTTGATAACATTAGAGGAGGCGTGGTTAAAATGTCAATGACCTTCAAGGCGCAGGAAAATAGCTGACGGGGACACATAAGTCAGCGTGTTTTACGAACCCTTGAAAATCATTGTACTAAACCGCAATTCTTTCATATCAACACTTTTAAGATAATTAAAAAATTTTTAAAGGAGAATTCTTATGAACTTAAGAAAGAAAGCTTTAGTTCCTGCGGTGGCTATGGTCGTTGCATCCGTTATTGCTCTTTCCGGCGTAACTTATGCATGGTTTACAACT
>JAZRLT010000005.1:0-7800 GCA_045646995.1 Eubacteriales bacterium
TCTTTTTAATATTCCTTCAAAATGCTTAACTGATTCGTTTGTAGGTTCGGGAATAGAAGCGAACTTAAAATCCAACGCCATTTTATCGTATTTAACCTGACAAATCTTTCTGAAAGGCAAAATCTCGACTTTATCGACGCACTTATGACTTTTGGCAATATTCAAAAGCTTCTCGAAGCTATTGTCATTATCGTTAAGAGTCGGAATAAGCACGTGGCGAATTGTTGTGGGAATACCTTTTTCTTCAAGATATTCTAAAAACGCCAATGGTTTTTCGGGGCTGCAACCAACGTACTCGCGATACTGCGCATCATCAGTGTACTTAATATCAAGCAAAACTCGATCAGTAACTTCAAGCAACGCTTTAACCGAGTCGTTCATAATACTCCCCGAGGTATCCATACAGGTGTTTATACCCAAGCTATGACAACGCTCAAAGGTTTCACGAACAAAATCGGGCTGTAAAAGAGGCTCACCTCCGGAAAAGGTTATACCGCCTTCCTCGGAAAAATACTCTTTATAATGCAACGCTTTTTCAGCAAGCTCCTGCGCTGTATATTCCCTGCCTCCAACCATTTCCCAAGTATCGGGATTATGGCAGCATCCGCAACGTAAATTACAGCCTTGAGTAAAAACAACGAATCTAACGCCGGGACCATCCAGAGTGCCGAGACTCTGGATGGAATGTACTCTGCCCGAAACAGATTTCATCATACAGTTTCGTGGAAGGTACGGCTGATAACTTCGCGCTGCTGTTCGCGCGAAAGCTTGCAGAAGTTAACCGCATATCCGGATACACGAATGGTAAGGTTGGGATATGCTTCGGGATCCTCGTAAGCCTTCATCAAGGTTTCGCGGTTCATAACGTTAACGTTGATATGGTGAGCATCCTTAGCGAAATAGCCGTCAAGAATGTGTACGAGGTTATCGGTACGCTCATCATCGGTTCTGCCAAGAGCTTCAGGAGTGATAGAGAAGGTATTGGAAATACCGTCGCGGCAGTCGCAGTAGTCAATCTTTGCAACAGAGTTGAGAGATGCAAGAGCGCCGTTTTCTTCACGGTTATGCATGGGGTTAGCACCGGGAGCGAAAGGTTCGCAAGCCTTTCTGCCGTCGGGAGTAGCCGCGGTGTTCTTACCATACATAACGTTAGATGTGATGGTAAGGATAGAAAGGGTGTGCTCAGCGTTTCTGTAAGTAGGAGTCTTACGGAGCTCGGTGATAACCTGATGAGCCATATCCTTAGCGATAACATCAACTCTGTCGTCGTCGTTACCGTATTTGGGGAATTCACCGATGGTATCGAAATCAGCAATAAAGCCTTCTTCGTTTCTGATAGGCTTAACGTTAGCGTACTTAATAGCGCTCAAGGAGTCGGCAATAACCGAGAGACCAGCAACACCGAATGCCATAAATCTGTGAACATCGGTGTCGTGAAGAGCGAGCATTTCGCTTTCGTAAGCATATTTATCATGCATATAGTGAATGATGTTCATGGTGTTAACGTAAAGCTTCATAGCCCACTCGAGGTAGATATTGTATCTTTCCATAACAACATCATAATCGAGCTTGTCGCCTTCAAGAACATCCATCTGAGGACCGATGTGCATATTGCTGGAAACGTCGTAACCGCCGTTGATAGCAATAAGGAGAAGCTTAGGAAGGTTGCATCTTGCACCGAAGAACTGCATATCCTTACCAACCTTCATAGCAGATACACAGCAAGCGATAGCGTAATCATCGCCATAGTCGGGACGCATTACATCATCGTTCTCGTACTGGATAGAGTCGGTGTCGGCAGAAACCTTTGCACAGAACTTCTTGAAGCCTTCAGGAAGAGCCTGAGACCAAAGAATGGTGAGGTTGGGTTCGGGTGCAGGACCGAGAGTATAGAGGGTGTTCAAGAAACGGAAGTTGGTTTTGGTAACCAAGGTTCTGCCGTCAAGACCCATACCGCCAACAACCTCGGTGATCCACATGGGATCGCCGCCGAAGAGTTCGTTGTATTCGGGGGTACGGAGGTGACGTGCAATACGGAGCTTCATAACGAAGTGGTCCATAATTTCCTGAGCATCAGATTCCGTAAGAATACCCGCAGCAATATCTCTTTCGAAGTAGATATCGAAGAAGGTACCAACTCTACCAAGAGAGTTAGCCGCGCCGTTGGATTCCTTGATAGCTGCAAGATATGCAAAATAGGTCCACTGAACAGCCTCAACAGCGTTTTGAGCAGGCTGGCTGATGTCATAGCCATAAGAAGCTGCCATAGCCTTGAGCTCGTTCAAAGCCTTGATCTGGAACGAGAGTTCCTCATTAGTACGAATGGTATCAACGTTAGCGTCAACTTTTGCAAGGGCCTTCTTTTCAGCCTGCTTTGCTTCAATAAGTCTATCAACACCGTAAAGAGCAACACGACGATAGTCACCGATGATTCTGCCTCTGCCGTAAGCATCGGGAAGACCGGTAAGAACGTGGCACTTACGCGCTGCGCGCATTTCGCTGGTATACGCACTGAAAACGCCATCGTTGTGAGTATTCTGATATTTGAACTTATCGATTACGGAATCGCTAAGCTTATAACCGTACGCTTCGCATGCATTGATGCACATTCTCATACCGCCGAAGGGGTTAACACCTCTCTTAAGAGGAGCGTCAGTCTGTACACCTACGATAAGCTCGTTGTCCTTGTCAATATAACCGGGTGCGTATGCAGTGATAGTAGATACGGTTTCGGTATCAATATCGAGCACGCCTCCGTTTTCTCTTTCCTTCTTAAAAAGCTCCTGAACCTTTGCCATAAGAGCAGTAGTTCTATCGGTAGCGCCTACAAGGAAGCTTGCGTCGCCAAGGTATTCTTTGTAGTTAGCCTGGATAAAGTCACGAACGTTGATCTCATCCTGCCAAACACCGCCGTTAAAACCGGACCAATTCTTGTGTTCCATAGTATATACCTCCTAATTTTAGCGAGGATACAATATTTTGTGTATGCATACCCTCAATGTTTTATTTTTTACAATTTGAATTATACATTAATGTTTTCTGTTTGTCAATAGATTTTAAGCTTTTTATTGAGAATTTTTATCATTATGATGGTAATTTTTTTATACAATTTCCTTCTATGAAAAATCAAACAAAATTACATTAGTTGTCATTGATATTTTTAGATAAAACCCCGTTGCCGCGCTCAATAGCAACCGAACCGGTTCTGCACATTTCTATAATACCGAGCGGACGCATGACCTCAATAAATGCATTTATCTTTGTAGGTTCGCCCGTTACCTCCACACACATCGAATCTGTAGTGTAATCAATAATCTTCGACCTGTATATTTCAGCAGCCGCCATTATTTCATCTCGATTCTCGGGCGTGTTTCGTACCTTAAGCAAAAGTAATTCACGTTCAACCGAAGAAGCATCACCGAGAAGCTTTACCTGCTTAACGTTATGAAGCTTCTTGAGCTGATTTATCAGCTGCTGACGCGTATAATCGTCACCGTTAAGCGTAATTGTTATTCTCGAATATTTAGGGTCATCAGTTTCGCCAACCGTCAAAGAGTCTATATTGAACCCCTTCCGAGTAAATAATCCGGAAACACGAGTAAGCACGCCGTATTTATTTTCAACGTAAACAGCAATAACGTTCCTCATTCTGCGTCCTCCTGATCACAATTCATAATAATGTCCTCGACGGTCCCACCCGGCGGAAGCATCGGTAAAACAACTTCATCGCTGTCTATCATAACGTCGATAACATACGGTGCTTTTGCATCAAGCGCCGTTTTAAAGACCGACTCAAACAACTCAATCGTTTCTACTCTTGCACCATTAGCACCGAATGCCTCGGCAAGCTTAACAAAATCCGTCCTGCGTTCTAATTTTGTGTTCGAATATCTCTTTTCATGGAAAACCGTCTGCCATTGGCGTACCATACCCAAGGTCCCGTTATTAAAAATAACAATAACAATAGGAATATTGTACGTCACCGCTGTAGCAAGTTCATTTAGGTTCATACCGAAACTGCCGTCACCGGTAATAAGAATAACATTTCTATCGGTAGCAACATTTGCGCCTATCGCGGCACCCATACCAAAGCCCATTGTACCGAGACCACCGCTTGTTATCAAGGTACGAGGAGTAGCAAAATCGGCATATTGAGCAGTCCACATTTGATGCTGACCGACATCGGTAGCGATAATATCACTATCACTCTTAAGCTTATTAATAACATCAAAAACACGCTTGGGCGTTATTGAATACGGACTCTTTTCGTCCATTTCAAGATAATACGACTTGCCCTCGTTTTTGAATTTTTTTACTGCTTTTGCCCAATTAGGATGCAATTTTGATTCGCATTTTTCGCAGATTTTTGAAAGAGAAGTCGCCAGATCACCGATCAAACCTACATCAACCGCAACATTCTTATTTATTTCGGACTGATCAACGTCGAGCTGGATTATCTTAGCATTCTTTCTGTAATTCTCGACGTTCCCTGTAGCGCGATCGCTGAATCTTACGCCGATTCCAATAATAAGGTCAGCCTCTCTGTTTGCAATAGAAGACGCATATCTTCCGTGCATACCCTGCATTCCCAAAAAACGCTCGTGCGATGTAGGAACTGCAGTAAGCCCCATAAGACTCGCGCCTATGTATGCATCGATCTTTTCCGCAAATGCAATTATTTCGTCTGACAATCCTTTTCCGACAACACCGCCACCGATGTATATATACGGTCTTCTGGCGTCGTTAATAAGAGCAACCGCCTTATCCACTTCCCTTTCGCAAGGCAAATCGCTTTCGTACGGCTCGACAGGCCCTTCTCTCGTGAATTCACAGACCGCAATTTGTACATCCTTCGGTATGTCGATAAGAACCGGACCCGGTCTACCCGAAATTGCGATTTTAAACGCCTCACGTACCGTATCGGCAAGCTCTCGCACGTCTTGAACGAAATAATTATGCTTTGTTATAGGAAGCGTGACTCCTGTAATATCAATCTCCTGAAATCCATCCTTACCTATAAGACCCGTAGGCACGTTACCGGTTATAGCAATCAAAGGTACAGAGTCCAACATCGCTGTAGCTATACCTGTAACAAGATTAGTCGCACCGGGGCCCGACGTAGCTAAAACCACCCCTACCTTTCCCGTGGCACGAGAATAACCGTCAGCCGCGTGTGCGGCTCCTTGCTCATGGGCGGTAAGAATGTGATTGATTTTATCTCGGTAATTGTACAATTCATCATAAATCGACAATACCTGACCGCCGGGATATCCGAAAATATCGGTAACGCCCTGCTCAATAAGAGTTTCTATTAAAATTTGGGATCCTGTTTTCAGGCTTTTGCCTAAATTACGCTTCATACCCAAACCCCTTCAAAAATACAAATTACAATTATTTCGCGTCGATTAATTCTTCAAGCGCAGTAGCTACGTCGCCAACCGTTTGCAAGGATTCAATCTGACGTTCGTTTATCATTACGCCGTATTCATCCTCGACACGAACTATTATGTCAACAAGGTCCAAAGAGCTAAGCGCAAGATCTCCAATCAATCTCGATTCAGAAGTTATTTCTTCGTAAGGTACCTCGGTATGTTCAGCAATCATTTCAATAACTTTTTCTAACATTTTTATCTCCGTTTTTAACGTATCAAATGACGTTTAATCTTCATAGTGGTGGTCATATCGAAAGGTTTGTTTCTGATATGTATTCGTTCGATATGCATCTTTCGAGGCATTTCGGAATTAATCTTATCAACAATAATTTGAAGTTCTTTTTCGATATCCTCGATATTGTTTTCTCTAGCATAATTGAAATTAGGATATATTTCGACAGCTATAAGATCATCCTCGCCGTATACGACAGCGTTTGCAATAAGATCAATAAATGCAAGGTGGTTTTCGATTTCTTCGGGCGAAATATTCTCTCCGTTACTGTTAATAATTAAATTTTTGACTCTGCCACTTAGAGAAACACAATTCTTGCTATCAACCGCTCCGATATCCCCTGTATGGAACCAACCGTCAATCAATACCTTATCGGTTCCCTCTTTATCCTTATAGTAACCAAGCATTACGTTGTCACCGCGAACACATAACTCGCCGTCAATACACTTTACCTCGCAGTAAGGACCAACCTCTCCGAGCTTTCTCGATTTTCTATCCGTATTACAAGATACTATCGGAGAGCATTCGGTAATGCCATATCCTTGAATGATATTAATTCCGATATTATCATAAAACCTCAAAAGATCATCGGATAAAAAAGCGCCGCCGCATATAAGGCTCTTCAAATTTCCGCCGAGTCCCTCTATAACGTCAGAAAATACCTTTCTTCGGATATCTATACCGACCGTTTTCAAGGCGCGTGTAACAATCAAAGCCGCCTTAAACTTCTTGGCCTGTCCCTTTTTCTTAACTTCTCCGAGTATTTGATTACGAAGCATATTCAATAGCGCAGGAACAACAATCATCGTAGAAGGCTTAAACTTCAAGAAGCTCTGCTTGAATCGCTTAAGACTGTCGTTAATAGCTATCGACATTCCAAAGTACATCGGAGTCATTATACCAACGCTTAATTCATAGGTATGGTTGTTGGGCATAATCGACAGCACCGAATCGTCCGACGAAAAATCGACCAGTCTGATGCCAAACATAACAGCGCTCGCTATGTTTTTATAAGAGAGCATAACCCCTTTGCCTACACCTGTTGTGCCGGAAGTAAAGACAATTTCTGCAATATCATTAGCGTCGGAAACAATAGGTTCGATAACATCGCCTTGAGAAATAACATCAGTCAGATTTTCGAATTCTTCAGACGAGCTATCGGAAAGAGAAATGGCCTTCTTGCAGCTTCGAGCATTGTCTATAATATATTTTGCAACGTCGCTATATTCAGGATCGAATATAAGCACCGAAGCATCGGAAAACTCAAAATATTTCAAAATTTCATTTTCGGGTAACGCCTTGTCCAAGGGAACAACTACCGCTCCGTAGCAAAGCGATCCTAAATATGCGGCAATCCATTCAAATGAAGTTCTGCCGAGCAGAGCTACGTGAAGCTTGTTGTTAACTTTACGAAGATAGCTACCTATCGCGGTAAGTAAGACAAGCATATCGCCGTAAGTCTTGGTAACAACCTCTCCCGAAACGAGATATTTACACATAACCTTATCGCTATGACGACGGCAACACTCGAGAATATATTCCTGAATATTACCGTAATATTCTCTATTTTTATAAAACATCGAATCTTTGCGTATTTCCGCGGAAATATTATTCATAAAATTCTCCTGATATTAAAAATAAGAGCAAGCGTGATTTCCGACAAATTTGATATTTTAACAATATATTATACAATTTTATATAAACATTGTCAAGTTAAAACCATTAAACATCTCACCCGTTCCGAAAGAAACGAATATCATTGCAAAAACCTCTTTTGTCTAATAAACAAAAGAGGTTTTTCGTATGGCCCGCCCTAAGGGATTTGAACCCCCGGCCTACAGAATCGGAATCTGTTGCTCTATCCAGCTGAGCTAAGGGCGGTTTTATTTATTACGAGAAAATAATAAATATGCAAACCAAAACAATAACGAAATTACTATTAATATTATAGCAAACATTATTGTTATAAGACCTGCCATATCGGTAGATTGGCGAATAACCGAATCAACAACCTCGGTAACCAGCGAACCGAGAACAGCAGGCAAATAGCACGAGAGCAAATCCAACAAAATGTACTTTTTAATATTGCCGACTTTATACTTCTTTATAATCGATAACGAGACCCAAAGCGGAATA
>JAZRLT010000006.1:0-2512 GCA_045646995.1 Eubacteriales bacterium
CAAGCTTGACGAAGCTTCCAAAGCAAGACTTTTGGAGATCAAGGACGACGAAACCGCAATTGCAGAGCGATTTGCAATTCCTATGAGCTTCGGTACCGCAGGTCTCAGAAGCACCATGGACGTCGGCATCTCCAAAATGAACGTTTACACCGTAGCTCAGACTACCCAAGGCTTGGCCGAGCTTATCATCTCCGCCAACGGTCAGGAAAGAGGCGTTGCGGTATGCTACGACAGCAGAAACAATTCGGATCTTTTCGCAAAAACAGCCGCAAGCGTACTTACCGCAAACGGAATAAAGGTATATTTATTTGACGGCATTCGCCCCACTCCCGAATTATCCTTCGCAATACTCCATTACGGATGCATTGCAGGCATCAATGTCACCGCTTCTCACAACCCCAAGGAATATAACGGATATAAGGTTTATTGGGACGACGGAGCACAGCTTCCGCCCGAACACGCAAGCGTAGTTTCCGCCAGCGCCGCCGCAACCGACATTTTCGAAGGCGTCAAGAAGATGTGTCTCGACGAAGCAAAGGAAAAAGGTTTGCTCATCATTATCGGCGAAGAATGCGACGAGGCGTTCTTAAAGGCGGTTCTCGATTGTAGGCTCGATTCGGAAAATACCCAAAAATTCGGCAACGAAGTAGGATTAGCGTATACCGCATTACACGGCACGGGATACAAGCTCGTCCCCGAGGTTCTCAAAAGATGCGGCATAGACAAGCTCATCACCATTGACAAGCAGATGATACCCGACGGCAACTTCCCTACCGTTGCATCTCCCAACCCCGAAAACAGAGAGTGCTTCGAGGAAGCTATCAAGAAGCTTGACGAGCTCGGAGTTGACTGCGGCGCTATAATCGCTACCGACCCCGACGCAGACAGAATCGGTCTCGCTATCAAAAACGACAAGGGCGAATTCTTCGCGCTCAACGGCAACCAGATCGGTGCACTCCTTATTGACCATATTATAAGAATAAGGAAGAAAAACGGCATTATGCCCGAAAACGCTTGTGCTATCAAGTCGGTCGTTTCCTCCAATCTCTTCGACGCAATATGTGAAAAGAACGGAGTACGCCACATAAGCGTTCTCACCGGATTCAAGTATATCGGCGAAAAGATAAAGGAATGGGCAGCAGACGGAAGCAATACCTTTATTTTCGGATACGAAGAAAGCCAAGGCTATCTCTCGGCAGGATACGCAAGAGACAAGGACGCCGTTGCGGGAAGTATGCTCGCCGCAGAAATGGTTTGCAGTCATCACGCTGAGGGCAGAAGCGTTTATGAAGCATTACAGAACATATACAAAGAATACGGACTTTACCGTGAGAGCGTTCTCAACGTTAAGATAACCGGCATCGACCCCATGGGTCTCATGGGCGAAATCATGTCCGACATACGCGGCAAGTCGATAGAAAGCATCGGCGGTCTCAAGGTCACCGCAAAGCGTGATTATGCAACAGGCATAATCAAATATACCGACGGAAGCGAGGCTCCCACGGGATTGCCCGAAAGTAATATGCTCTATTACGAGCTCGAGGGCGGTTCCGCGGTAATAATCCGTCCTTCGGGAACAGAGCCCAAAATAAAAGCTTATATGCTTATCCGCGCAGAAAACGAAAACGAAGCAGAAGCACTCATTGCAAAATGCACCGACAACTGCAACGAGCTTTTCAAGAAATAAATTTCATCCCCCTGCTTTAAGCAAAAAGCAGGGGGACCTTTTGTTTTTAAGGGTATATTTTTGTGCAAATCGCAGATTGACTTTATTGACGATTTTATATATTATGTATTTGAGGGAATTTGCGAAATTTACGCGTTATAAAGCGAATTTTGTAATAAAAACCCACAGCTTGGGCAGTCCCTGCCGGCCGTTACACCCGTTCGTAAAGAAATCAATCGAACGAGCGAAACAGACAGGAGAATATTCCATGAAAAAGCTTCTTTTACTTTTACTGACAGTCGTAATCGCTGTCGGCATCACGACTATCGGTGCGTTTGCATCCGACGTTTCGGACGTTTCCGAAATCGCCACCGAAACCGAAGCAGCCGCTAAAAGTCCGATAGGACCCGAGGAGATAATTATGCTCATCGGCGGTCTCGCATTCTTCCTTTACGGTATGACAGTTATGTCCAACGGTCTCGAGAAGATGTCGGGCGGCAAGCTCGAATCCACTCTCAAGAAGATGACATCAAACCCCTTCAAGAGTCTCGCACTCGGCGCCGGCATCACCATCGCAATACAGTCCTCGTCGGCAATGACAGTTATGCTCGTCGGTCTTGTAAACTCCGGCGTTATGAACTTAAGCCAGACTGTCGGACTTATAATGGGTTCCAACATCGGTACGACCCTTACTGCTTGGCTTACCTCTTTAGTAGGCATTGAAAGCAGCGGCGGATTTACCTTTATGGATCTTTTGAAGCCGGCAAACTTCTCGCTTATCTTCGCGTTGTTCGGTGTTTTATTCGTAATGGGCAAGAACAAGAAGCGCAAGGATATCGGATATAT
>JAZRLT010000007.1:0-7960 GCA_045646995.1 Eubacteriales bacterium
ATATTTTTCGAGGCACATGTCCCCGAAAAATATGAGATTTAATTATAAAAAAGACGGTTTTTACCGTCTTTTTTTATTTCCCGCGGTAATGGTTCGGTTCGGTTGTAACCTCTATCGTGAGTAGAAAAAAGAAGTGTCATCCTGAGCGAGCGAAGCGAGTCGAACTTTTCAGAAAGGAAAAGCGAATGAATCGAAGATTCGTTCGGGATCTCAATTAGTAGGTTGGTGACAAATTGATTGTCTTTTTGCTTCTCCTTACTTAAAGGAGATTCCGTTTTGGGTTTCACCCAAAACGCATTTTCTAAGGAAAATGTTCGACTTCGGAAAATGGTTTTATGACCATTTTCCTACGCTCAGGATGACACCGTTTTTTGTTTTTCTATGAAGTTTTGTATGCCCATTGTAGGGACCGGCGTCAAACGGGGTCCCCGAAAATCCTTGGATTTTTGGGGTGAACAGCGACGGTCCGAAACAAAACGATTTGTATTGCATATCAATTTCAAAAATCCAGCGTAATAAATTGTATCGTTTTCGATTTTAATTCTCACATACAACAAATTCGCACGAAAGCGGACCGTCGAGGACGCCGGTCCCTACAATATTAACAACTTACGTTACAATCAAGAAGAACTGTCATCCTGAGCGAGCGAAGCGAGTCGAACTTTTTTTCGATAGAAAAAAAGCGAATGAATCGAAGATTCGTTCGGGATCTCAATTAGTAGGTTGGTGACAAATTGTTTGTCTTTTTGCTTCTCCAAACTCGAACGAGATCCCGATTGAATTTGCAATTCAATCGCATTCGCTAATGCGAATGTTCGACTTCGGAAAATGGTTTTATGACCATTTTCCTACGCTCAGGATGACACCGTTATCGCGGGAGGCAAAAAAAGGTTGCCATAATTCAAAAAATATGATATACTGAGTAAAGAGGTGATATTATGGCTGAATTTTTTAACGACATTATTGCGTTTGAAAAAGAGATAAACCTTTTTACCGTCGCTTTACGTGTATTCCTCGCCGTTTTGTTCGGCGGATTGATCGGACTTGAGCGCGGACGTCACGGAAGTCAGGCGGGTATGCGTACCCACATACTCGTATGCTTGGGCGGTATGCTCACGGCATTGACGGGTGTTTACGCCCACCACGTGCTCGGATTCGACGGTGACCCGCTACGCATCGCGGCGCAGGTCGTTTCGGGCATCGGTTTCCTCGGCGCGGGTATGATTATCGTCAAAAACGACAAGATGATCACCGGTCTTACGACGGCGGCGATCATGTGGACGACGGCGATTATCGGCATATCGGTCGGTATCGGCTTTTACTCGGGTGCGTTGCTTGCTATGCTCGCTTGCCTTTTCACCGCCGCCCTCCTTACGAGAATCGAGCGCAAGAGAAGAAAGACCGCAAGAATATATATCGAGGTCAAGGAGCTTCCCTTACTCGGCGCGATTACCGATAAAATAAGAATTCTTCTACCCGAGGATTCGCATATTGAGATCGTCCCTGCGAAGAGCAACACGGCGGGACATCTCGGAATATACATAATCACGACGTTTTTAAAGGACGTTAACGCGTTCAAGGCGGACGTGAGCCAATTCGATGGCGTACATTTTATTATTTCGGAATAGGAAAGCAAACCGCAGGCGGAAAAAGCCTGCGGTTTTTTAGTGAATAGTGAAGAATGAATAGTTAAGGTTGATTTTCCTACAAAATTCTTACGCCCATTGTAGGGACCGGCGTCCTCGACTGTCCTAAAGTAAACGGCTTATTATTTGTTACAAATGCAACCTATAACGAAACAAATTGATACACAATCGGGATTGATCGAAAGATATAACAAAACGAAACGTCAAGGACCGTCGAGGACGCCGGTCCCTACAATACGTACAACTTTGAAAGGTCACAACAAACGAGTCAATTACGCAGAAACGTACAAAAAATACAATAATTCCTTATAATCCAACCCCACGACGCACGAAGCTTTAAATTAAAAAGAACGCACAATCGGGACAAAAATCCTTTTTGTGCGTTCTGCGCCGCTATGCTTAGTGCGTAACTATGGCAATTCGGGTTCGGGATTGATCAAAGCATCATCCACCTTGATTTCGAAATGCAAATGCGACGGATCGGCGTTTTCGGCGCGGGCGGTCGTACCTATCTCACCGATGACCTGACCCGCGACAACCTCGTTACCTACCGCGATATCCTCGGCAAGCTCGGGAGAGAGGTTCATATAGTAGGAAACAACGCCCTTATCGTGGGTGATTGCAACCGTCGTTCCGTAAAAATAATCGTCCTTGATAAGCGATACCACGCCGTCGGTATAGGCAACGACCTTTGTTCCTATCGACGCGGCGATATCTATGCCCGAATGGATGCGATAGTCCTGCATCGTTTCGGAGAAAACGAGCGCATCAATCGAAAAGGGCTTGATTACCTCCCCCGAAACGGGCGAATAATAGGTCGGCTCGGGCTCGGTACCCGCGCCGATCCCGCTTTCCTCGTTAACAACGGGAGCCTCGGAAAGGATATCGTCGGGAGTAATAACAAACTGAGGCGTCGAAACCTCGTCCATACCGAGATTAAGCTCGGGAATAGACACCGCGGAAAGGGTATCCTCGTAATCGTAGGATATGCTGAAAATGCCGACGGTTGCGGTTATAACGACAGCGATCGCAAGTCCGAGATATATAAATGCGGAAAAGTTAGCGAGCCTTTTTGTCAAGGGCTCCTTTGCAGGCTCGAATACCTCGGGTTTTTTATTTTCTTGATTTTCGTTCATGGATTTTCCCCCTGAATTGTGTTATTGTCGATAATATAATGCACATATCGGGGGATTTATATTCAATTAACGGTATATTTTCTTTAATTCAAGCTCGGGAAAATAATTTTTAAGAATTTCCTTAAAGTCGTAATTTTTATTTTCCATACGTATAGCACCGCACAAATTCAGTCCGTAACAATGACCCGAGCCCCGCGTAACTACAACGATATCGTTTTCGTCGTAGGTAACCGTTATTTCGGGAGAGGCGAGGTTCAAAATCGAAGTCAGCTCGTCGGCAGACAGCGCGCGTCCTCCGAAAACAGCGAAGGCGCATTTTTTATTCTCCGAATAAACGACGCAAGAATCCTCGCCCGCGTTATATCCGAGAACTGATACGGGAAACCGCTTTTCCTCGATATGTATATTACATTCCTCGGGCTCCGACACGGGAGAAAGATACGGGATTTCGCCGTTTCGGCGGGTACCGCTTCCCGCGCAACGCGTAAAAAGCGAAAGCGCGATATTGCGACCGTCGGTAAGAACCAAGGAATAGGTTTCCTCAACAGCGGTTTTGCATTCGCCAAGGCGCTCGCCGCTATTATCGGGATCGCCCAGCGAAAAACAGCATTCGTTATCGGTACAAAAGGAATAATCATTATGTTTTATTCCGTAAGTAGAAGCGTAAACCGCAACAGAGCGTATCGAAACGGCAAGCGCTTTTTTCGTTTCGGGCGGAAGCTCCGCTCCCGATTCGAGCAACACGCGTAACGTATAGTCCTCGACGCTCATTTCGATCTCTTTTTCTCCGTCGTAAACGGTGACCGACGGAGTTTTCCGCGCCGCGACGGTCACGGAAGCGCCTAACGGAAGAAGCAACGAAGCGAGAAAGAGTGCAAAAAAATAAAGCAACCAGTTTTTCATATCATACATCCTTTAACATAAACCGTTGCTTTATTTATATTCGATTTTAAGGTAAATATTACTCCTACGCGGCGGCAGTTACGGCAATATTCTCCTTTTTGATCTTCGCGGTCATCATACGCGTGCTCACGTAGACAGCGATACCGATATCAACCGCGGAGAAGGCGGCGCCGTAGTCAAACATAAAGACGCCGAAGCAATGAAGAATAAGGTTCGGCACGGCGTAAACGAGAAGGAAGAACACCGAAAGATAGCCGAAAAGGAAATAAATCTTCGCAGAGCTGTCGGAAACGTAGGATTTTCCCTCGGTAAGGAAATACAAAAGAGCCGCCGACAAGCCGAGAATATGGTAAGCACCGCTCGAAGCGAGAGGGGTAGCGCTCGTCTGGATAAAATCCGAAAGAAGACGAAACGCGGAGAAAACGATAGGAAATACCGAAAGAACGGCGAGGAAGCTTTTCGAGGTGTCGGCAGAATTGCTTCTGAAGCCGAGAATTATAAACGCGGCGGCGCTTAAAACCGCTAAAGCTATAACTATCTTCATCATTCCGCCGCCCGCAAGCTTGGCCGCCTCCGACGAAACGGCGTAGATTATCGAAGCGCCGATAAGAAGAAATCCCAAAACGAGCGAAGCGGGGCCCGCACTTCCCTTATGGTCGAGGACAACGGCACGCTTTGTCGAGCGAAGAGCCAAGAGCATAATAAGCAACGCAAAGACCACCGAAAAGACCGAAAACACGGTAACCCAAATATGACCGTCGGGGAGATAATAGGTGTCGCTTTCGACGCTGTTTTTTTCCATTGTATACGCAATAAGCGCGGTTCTGAACGCCGAAAGAATAAGCCCGACGCCGAGAACAAGTCCCGCTTGTTTTTTCTTTGTACTCAAAACAAGTCCTCCCCTTTAAATAATTCAAATTTTCTTATTTATTATAAAACGGCAAAGTCGTTTTGTAAAGCGTAAAAAATTAAGTTTACACTTTTTTAAAAAATGAGCTCCCTTACGCGTAATCGCGGTCGATTTTTATAACGCAGCGGTAATTCGGGTCGATCGAGACAAGAGCCGTCGAAACGGCGAGCTTTAATGATTCGGGGTCGATCTTACTGTCGGCGGGAAGGGCGATATCAAAAACGATATTCGTATGGGTCGGTCCGGTTACAAGTCTTACGTCGTGAGCCTTCATTCCCTCTCCGAGCGAATCAAGAAGCTCCTTTATAGTCTCCTTTATCTTTACGATACGCTCGTCCTTGGTATTTATCGGGTCCATATGTATTACCGTTTCTATACCGAAGCGGTCGAAAATTTCTATTTCGACGTTATCGATAACGTCGTGGATAAATAATATATCCTCGTCCATAGGAACCTCGGCGTGCATCGAAAGAAAGCGTCTTCCGGGGCCGTAGTCGTGAAGAATAAGGTCGTGGACACCGGTTATAGGTTCTTTGGACAAGACCAATGCCTCGAGCTCGTCCACGAGCTCGTTTTCGGGACGTTGACCTAAAGGCGGCTCGATAGTTTCCTTTGCCGCGCGGTAGCCCGCAAAAAGAATAAACAATGCAACCGCAAGACCGACGTATCCGTCGATAAGAAGTCCCGTATATTTCGAAACGATAAGCGAAGCAAGAACTGCCGCAGTAGCCGCGCTGTCACCAAGAGAATCAAGCGCCGTCGCCTTCATAGCCGCCGAGCCGATTTTTTTACCGATTCGGTTATTATAGAAAAACATATAAAGCTTTACGCAAATAGACAAAGCGAGAATAACGACCGAGATAACGCTTAACTCGGTGGGCTCGGGATTTGTTATAGCCGTCCATGACGAGCCTAAAAGCTCAAAGCCCATAACGAAGATAAGCATAGCGACGATAAGTCCCGTTACGTATTCCATTCTTCCGTGGCCGAAGGGATGCTCGGGGTCGGGCTTTTTACCCGCCAAGCGGAAGCCTATCATCGTTACAGCAGAGCTTCCCGCATCGGAGATATTGTTAAAGGCGTCGGCAGTCACCGCGACCGAGCCAGTCAAAGTACCGACGAACAGCTTAAGCGCGAAAAGAACAACGTTAAGAAAAATACCGACAGCTCCGCAAAGGATTCCGTATTTTCCGCGCGCTTCCTCGCTTTCGCGGTTTTTTATAAATATTTTAGCAAGAAGAGTAACCATAGATCCACCTCTAATAAGTCAGCTCGGCAAAACCGAACGGAATAGCCTTTTCGAGCTCGGAAGCGCTCATTTCGACCTGTCTTCCGATCTTTCCCGCCGAAAAAATTATAGTATCCTTGTCCTTTGCAGTCGAATCGATAACCGTTTTGAAAAGCTTTTTCATACCGACGGGAGAGCATCCGCCGTGAACGTATCCCGTAAGGGGCAAAAGCTCGGCTTGCTTTATCATCGAAACCGATTTTTCTCCGACACTCGCCGCCGCGGATTTCAAATTGAGCTCCTTACCGACGGGAATAACGAAAACGTAATTTTTCTTTGACGGCGCTACGGTGACGAGAGTCTTAAACACCTTCGTTTCGTCCTGACCGAGCTGACGCGCGATCTCGAGTCCGCTTAACGCGCGGTCGGTTTCGTAAGCGTAAGAAATATATTTTGCCCCGACGCTGTCGAGGATTCTCATAGCGTTTGTTTTATCGTCTTTTTTCATTTTCCACCTCGTGTAACGAGTGAATTATACTCTTTTATACCCCCGATTGTCAATAAAAGTAAAAAAATTCGCTCTACGCTATTGCAATAGTTATAAAATAATTGTATAATAACTTAACGCATTAAAGTATAAAAGTACGGAGGTATGTCAAATGGACGGAGTTTATAACTACTACGGCGATTTCTCGATAGACAAGAGCGAAAATCCGAGCTTTATTAAAAGCGACGAGCGGGTAAATCTTCTCTTGGGACTTCCTCAAAAGATAAAAAATTACGAGGCGCTCGAAAAGGACCGTATGACCGATTGGTTCAACACGCCTGCGTCGTCGCCCGAGCTTACCGACGGTAAATTCGCCTCACATCCTCAATGCTTCGACCCCGCTTGGTTCCATTTTACCGACGGCACGGTAAGAAGCGTTATGTACGACCTCGGCGGAATTTGCGCCGTTGACGGCGCGCGTGTCGGTGTTTTAAAGGAGGATTCCACCGCGGTATGGCCTCCCGCAAGAATTTGCGTTCTTCTCTCGGAAAACGGCGAGGATTGGCAAACCGTTTGCGAGCTTACGGGATTTACCTCTCCCGATTCGAGCGCGATAATCCGAAGAGAAGCCGATTTCGGCAAAAGCTACCGCGCAAGATACGTTAAATTTACCTTTACGCTTATATGTCACGTATTTATCGACGAATTCGAGCTTTTCGGTTGCCGTAACGGCGACAACGCCGAATCCCTCGTTCCCGACGAGGCTTGTCTTACCGATTTTCCCGATAAATTCGCCTCGACCGAGCAATTAGGTGCGAAGGACGTTTTGCTGGCTTACTTCTGCCATGACAACGTGCCGCCCATAACTAAAGAGTTATTCCTTCCCCACGTCGCTTATATGCAGGGCGATGAAATAAAGGACACCCTTTTCGACAGCTTCCTCTTCCTTCCTTACGTTGCATTCCTTTATGAGGGCTACAACAAAAGACCTCTAAAAAAAGCCGATTGGCAGAGATATATCGACACTCAATTCCTCGACGGCTTTAATATGGACGCGCTCGACGCCGCCGCAAAAGAGGTCGGAGAAAAGCTCGGAATAAAGGATTTCAAGGTAAGCGTATTTATGTCTATCCTCTACCCCGTTACCTCGGTCAGCGAGTTCGGCGAGATTGACGGCAAAAATCTCGATTTTAAAGACTTAAAGGATCGCAAGATCGCCCTTAAATGGCTTATCGACGAGCAATTAAAGGGATTTTACGCTAAAAAATACGAGCACATAACCCTAAACGGCTTTTATTGGTTCACCGAGGAAATAAATTACTCCGACGAGCAATTACTTGCGCTTCTTAAATTTACTACCGAGTACGTAAGGGAAAAGGGTCTTATTACGACTTGGATCCCCTATTTCCACGCATCGGGCTTTAACGATTGGCGCCATCTCGGATTTGATATCGCCTGCTACCAGCCGAACTACGCCTTTAACCAAAGCGTTCCCGACCGACGTCTTTTCGACGCGGCGAGCACGGCGAAGCTTTTAGGTATGTGTATAGAGCTTGAAATCGGCGGTACCGAGGATTGGCATATCGAAAGAATAAAGAAATATTACGCTGCGGGCGCAAAGACAGGCTATATGAAGGACGCCGCCCATAT
>JAZRLT010000008.1:0-4437 GCA_045646995.1 Eubacteriales bacterium
TTTAACCTCCGCAATATGCGGATTTAGCTCATTTGGTAGAGCGCCACCTTGCCAAGGTGGAGGTAGCGGGTTCGAACCCCGTAATCCGCTCCAAAAACCCGCTTTTCCTAAGGCGGTCGGTATGGCGCCATAGCCAAGCGGTAAGGCAGAGGTCTGCAACACCTTTATCCCCAGTTCGATTCTGGGTGGCGCCTCCAGCAAAGTATACAACTAAATAATATAAATCATTTTTGAGATGCTGATGTGGCACAGGTGGTAGCGCACATCCTTGGTAAGGATGAGGTCGAGAGTTCGAGTCTCTCCATCAGCTCCAGCGGATTTAGCTCATTTGGTAGAGCGCCACCTTGCCAAGGTGGAGGTAGCGGGTTCGAACCCCGTAATCCGCTCCAAAAATGGCTCGGTAGTTCAGTTGGTTAGAATGCCGCCCTGTCACGGCGGAGGTCGTGGGTTCGAGTCCCATCCGAGTCGCCATCGCTTTCTCGCAATAGCGGGGGAGTGATATGCCTCTGTAGCTCAGTTGGTAGAGCAGGAGACTGAAAATCTCCGTGTCATTGGTTCAATTCCGATCGGAGGCACCAGAAAAAACCTCGTTCATAAGAACGAGGTTTTTTCAATGATATCCGTTCCTCGCGGAACGGGTGATATATCTTCGATATGATGTCGCACTATCGTGCGATGATATATGCCTTTGGCATATGAAGGAACGGATATTATATCATATTTGCAACGCAAATATATCATACGGCTTGCCGTATATCATATCGCGCAAGCGATATATCATCAAAACAACTAAACACCGCAAAGGAGAACAGCAAATGATATTCTCCATTTTTATTTACAAAAAATGCGTTGAAATACATAAAAAATATGTTATAGTATAAATGACATGAAAATTAACAAGGAGGTCATCCGTATGAAACGAATAGCAGCATTACTTCTAACTTTAACTTTTTTGATTAGCCTTACTGCTTGCGCAAGAGACGAGGAGCACCTCGAAATTAATGTTGACGAAGTGCAAAAAATCAGGTTTTCGTCTCAGAAAAGTGAAGATAAGGAACTCACCTCCGACGAGATAAAGGCTTTTGTTGAGCTGTATAACAAATCCGAGTATGACGGAGAAGCTACGGGCGAGGGCGGTACTCCCTATTACGGAGTGACAGTTTATTATAAAGACGGAAGTAGTTTACAAATAAACGATTTTCATAATATCGGACATGATTTCGAGGTGGGATTCCGTTACGATGATGATAAGAGGTTTGAAAATTCGTTCTATGTTAATAACCAAGAATTGACGGATTACTTGGAAGGATTTTTAGAAGACGATTCAAAAGTGAGGACGGGTAACTATTTTGCCGAGGGCGATATCGGAATCGGCAACAAAAAATGAGCGTCGGTACTCGCTTTAAGTTCAGCAAAGAAATGAAATAACCTACTGTATAAAAGGACGGCTTCTTCCGTCCTTTTGTATATATTTCCATATTGAAAACCTCACATAACGGTATTATAATGTAATCGTAAACAATCGTTATGAGGTGTATTATGAAACGAATAATCAGTATCTATGTATCCTTGTTCGTTGTATTCGTGTTCTGCGCTTGTGGCAATAACAGCGAAGTCGAGCTTCGCACCGGCGGTTATTATGCGGAGGATAATTATCTTAAAGGTGATTTCGAAGAAATGATGGAGCCTCACATATACATTAACACCGAGGAAAAAACTTTTTCTTATAGCACCAGTCCTTTCGTATCCTATGTAGAACACGGCACATATGAAATAAAGGATAATAAGCTTATCGCAACAACCCAAACGGCGACCTATGAGTTTGAAATTAAAGACAGCTCGACTCTTGTGTTCGTTGGTAATGGATCGGAAGACCCCAAAATCCCCATAGGAACAAGGTTTGTTTTTGCTGAAGAATAAGTATAACTTTTTTTAATATTTGTTCATGAAAAAGTCCAACAATGGTGTAATATATATTTAGAACTAAAATAAATCGGAGGTATACTTATGAAAAGACTTTTTGCGTTAGTTTTGACTTTTGCTTTGATGCTTTGTTTGGTTTCTTGCGGTGGTAATGATGAATTTCCTAAGATATCCTCGTCAAAGGTCGAAAAAATCACCTCCTCCTTCCGTGCGCTGTCGCCGTACGGCGAGCTCGATAAGGACGACGTTAAGACCTTTATTAAGCTATATAACAAATCTGAATACGCCGGAGAAGGCTCTCTCGACGTCGGAGAAACTACTCCCGATTATGGAGCGGTTGTTTATTTCGAAGACGGAAGTCATTTATCGGTAATTGAATGCATAGCAAAGGACCGCGATTTCGAAGTGAGTTTATATGACGCCGACGGAAAGAAAGTGGCTTGGTTTTATTTGGCAAACGAAGAATTGACTACCTTCTTTATCGAGCCTATGATAGAATCCGGTCAGTACTATGCCGAGGGCGATTATGAAAAAAATAAGACGCCCTATGTGCATCTCGATGTCGAGCATAATATTTTTTCTTTCTCTTACGGTACCATATTTTCTGCCGCTTTGAACGGGAAATACGAGATCGTCGGAGATAAGCTTATCGCAACCTTGTCTGACGATAAGACAGTCGAATTCGAAATAGCGGACGGAAAAACGCTCGTTCTTGCCAACGGCGATGTCGGAATCGGCAACAATAAAATGAGCGTCGGTACTCGCTTTAAGTTCAGCAAAGAATTGAAATAACCTACTGTATAAAAGGACGGATTCTTCCGTCCTTTTGTTTTGCTTACAGCAACCTTAAATAATGCTTAAAAAACGCTTTGGGTTTTTATTTTTACACAAAAACAACTTTATCTAATTGTGCAAAAGAACAAAAAACATTTTAAAGCATAAAGAAATATTGACAGAAGTTATAAAACAGTATATAATCTATTTAGGAAGTTAGTGCTTCCCGATTCGTGTTGTGTTTCTTCGTTTTAAAAACTCCTTTCGGTAATAGAAGCCTCTCGACGGGGCTTCTATTGCGTTGTTTTATTTATATGAATAAAAAAGTTTTGATTATTATTGCCGCCGTGTTTGTCATTCTGGCGTCGGTCGGAATTATTCTTTTCGCGGTTATGTCGGGGAACGGGGGAGATAACTCTTCTTCCGACTCCTCTTTGCCCGTTTCCGACGCTTCCGCCAATACTCCGCCGGAGGACGATAAAACGAATTCGGTCAAGCTTTATGACGTCGCGCGTGTCGATATCACCGTCAGGGGAGATGTCAACGATTTTTACTATATACCTTGTACCGTTAACGTTTATTACGACGGCGACAGCGATACTCCCGACGTTACGGATAAGCGAAGTAAGATAAAAATCCGCGGTAATTCGACAAGCTCGGGCGATAAAAAACCCTATAATATCAAGTTTTCCGAAAAGACAGACCTTTTCGGCTTCGGTCCCAATACCCGCTGGAGTCTGCTCGCGAATTTGTATGATAAAACCCTTATCCGCAACCAGACGGTCTATGACTTCGCCGAAAGAATAGGGCTTAAATGTACTCCGTCCCACCGCGTTGCCGATATTTACCTTAACGGTAAGCTTTTGGGAAGCTATCTTATAGTTGACTCTATCGACGCCGCGGAGGATAGGATCGATATTGATAACGAGGGTAACGAGTTCTGTATCGAGTACGTTATCCCGACCCGTAACGACGAGGGAAAGTATTATACCGAGTCCCCTATCTACGGTTATCGATTCGCTGTTCATGAACCCGAGGAACCTACGAGGGATCAGAAGAATTGGCTTAAAAATTACCTGAAAGAGGCGGAAAGCGCCCTTTATAGCTGTAATTACAAAAACGTTTCGAAGTATTTCGATATAGAATCTATGGTCGATTTTTATATCGTGAACGAGCTTTTTAAGAACGTCGATATAGCTATCGGCTCGACCTATTTTTATATCAAGGACGATAAGATCTACGGCGGACCCGTTTGGGATTTCGACCTGTCGGCGGGTAACTGCTCATACGATTATTTTAATTATTACGAATATAACAATATCAACGGCGAGGGTAACGGCTCGGGAAATAACTGGGAAGGAATCTATTGCGATAAGCTTTGGTTCGACACCCTTATGGATTATCCCGAATTCGTAAATGCCGTTAAACAACGCTATGCCGAGCTTTCGGGCGTTATCGAAAATCTTTATAAGGATAACGAATTGGGTAAGAATTATATCGATACCGTGACCGAGCATTACGGCGAAAGCTTTGCGCGTAATTATAAAGAGGGCGGATGGAGATTGCATAGACCCTATTGCGATTATGAACGCCAAAACCCAAGCCCGACCTACAAAGCCAACGTAGAATATTACCGCGATTGGCTTAAAAAACGCCATAATTGGCTTACGGATTATTTTAATAGTCTGTAACCGTTTGGAATATAAGCAAAACCAAGGAGAATAATTATGAAAAAAATCC
>JAZRLT010000009.1:0-11638 GCA_045646995.1 Eubacteriales bacterium
CGCTCGTTCGCGTCGGAAGCTCTATTTTCGGAAAAAGAAATTATAATTAAATGAAAATAAAAACATTTGGAGGTACATTATGGGACTTATGAACCGCTTAGGCGATCTCTTCAAGAGCGAAGAGGATTTCGAAAACGAAGAATTTGAAGAATACGAAGAAGAGGAAGAGGTTGTAGCTGCGGCTCCCGCATCTGCTCCCAAGGCAGCTCCCGCTTCGAGACCTACCGGCGGCATTTCCTCCGGCGCAGCTCTCGAAATGAAGGTCGTTAAGCCCGAACGCTTCGACGAAGTACGTACCATCGGCGAGCATCTTCTTGCAAGACGTACCGTTGTACTTAACCTCGAGGACACCAACAAGGAAACCACCAAGAGAATCATCGACTTCCTTTGCGGCGTTGTTTTCGCTATCGACGGTCAGGTAAAGAAGGTTGCTAACGCTACCTACGTCGTTACTCCCAAGAACGTTGACGTTTCCGGCGACCAGACCCCCGATCAGCCCGCTGAAGAAGCAAACAAGCCCAAGGAGCTTTTCCGCTAATTCTTTAGAAATTCTATGCCCGCCGAGGATTCGATAACGAGTTCTCGGCGCGGCGAAGCTTTCCCTCAAAATACTCGTGAATACGCACGGAGTCGGATACCTTTGGATCTTATTGCAGCAATCATTTGCCAATCTGTTTACCTTTTTCTCGGCGCGCTTATGTGGCTTTTGGTCGCAAGAGTTCTTCTCGGATTTTTTGCCGATGAAGAAGAGCCCTCGCCCGCGCTGACCTTTTGTACCGTAGTCACCGAGCCCGTTGTCTATCCCGTAAGGAACTTTCTTTCGCGCATTCCTGCGCTTCAGGAATCCCCGATAGACTTCACCTTTATGGCTACAAGTCTTATTTTAATACTCGTCAGACTCGCACTACCCGTATGACCGAAAAAATCGGCATAAGTAGTGCTTTTGGTCTTTAATTAATATCGAAAACAATTCACCTTATATATAAATAACCTGAAAGGAAGCTTTTCGAATGCTGGCACCGCACGAATTAAAAAACAAGCAGTTCCAGAAATCCTTCAAGGGATACAATCCCCAAGAGGTCGACGAATATCTGGAATTCGTTCTCGAAAAATATACCGAAATCTACCGTGAAAACAGCGAGCTTGAGCGCAAGCTCAGAATCGTTGTAACCAATCTCGACGAAATAAAAGACGAAGAAGAGTCTATAAGAAGCACTCTTATCGCCGCTCAGAAGATGGCGGAAAAGATCATCGCCGACGCGAACGACCGCGCCGATATTATCACCGGTGCCATCAAGGACCGTTGCGATGGCGTTATCGCCGAGTTCCGTCAACAGCTTCAAGCCGAAAAAGAAAAGGCTTGGATAATGCGTACCCGTATTATCGACTTCAAAAAGCAGGTTTACGAGCTTTACGGAAACCATATCGAAGAGCTTAAGGATCTTAGCGTTAATGAGATTGAGGATATCGTATTCCCCAATGACGACGCGCTCGTAACAGGAATATTCAACGACGTTAAAACTCGCATCGAAGCGGAAACCGAGCGCCGCAAGAACGTTCGCGAGCTTCAGGAGCAGCCTGTTATCGTAGAGGAGCCCGAGGAAGAGTCCGACGCGCTCCACCCCGCACTCGAGGAGATCCTCGAGCCCGAAAAAGAATCTCTTCCCGAACCCTCCAAGGAGGTCAAGAAGGCAGAGGACGAATATCTTAAATTTATGATGGGAGACGGCGAAAACGAATAATCTCATTCGCCACGATCAATATACGCTATGAGAGATTATAAGGATACACTTAATCTGCCCTCTACGGACTATCCTATGAGAGCAAACCTTCCCTCGAAAGAGCCCGAAATGCTCGATCGTTGGTACAGTCAAGAGCTTTACAGCAAGATTTTGAAGAAGAACGAGGGCAAGCCCGCTTTCGTATTGCACGACGGCCCTCCCTTCTCCAACGGATATATTCATATGGGTCACGCCTTGAACAAGGTTTTAAAGGATTTTATCGTTAAATCCAAGGCTATGAGCGGACATTATACCCCCTACGTTCCCGGTTGGGACAACCACGGACTTCCTATCGAAAGAGCTATCGAAAAGTCCAAAAAGGAATTAAACAAGGATATGTCCGTCCCCGAATTCAGAAAGGCTTGCGAGGATTTTGCAGAGGACTTTATCCAAAAGCAGATGGCGGGCTTTAAGAGACTCGGCGTTGTCGGCGATTGGGATAATCCCTACCGCACGATGGATAAGCACTTTGAAGCACAGGAGGTTAAGATCTTCGGTGCAATGTTCGATAAGGGTTACATTTATAAGGGTCTCAAGCCCGTAACCTGGTGTCCCTTCTGCGCTACTGCGGTTGCCGAAGCGGATATCGAATACCACGACGATCCCTGTACCTCTGTTTACGTTAAGTTTAAAATGAAGGACGATCAGGGCAAGCTTGACGGTTTTGACCTTGAAAATACCTACTTCGTTATCTGGACCACCACTATCTGGACGCTCCCCGGTAATATGGCTATCTGCCTCCATCCCCGCGAAAGCTACGCTCTCGTAAAGGCAGAAAACGGAGAAACCTATATTATGGCGGAAGCGCTTGCCGAAAAGACAATGAAGCTCGGCGGATTCGAAAATTACGAGATCTTGGCTACCTTCCCCGGCGAATTCTTCGAAAATATGATCGCTTCTCATCCCTTCTTGGATAAGACCTCGCGCTTGGTTAATGCCGAATACGTTACCATGGACAGCGGTACCGGTTGTGTACACACCGCTCCCGGCTTCGGTGCAGACGACTACCAGACATGTATGCGTTACGGTATGGATTTGGTCGTTCCTGTTGACGACTACGGCAAGCACACCGATTACGCAGGCAAGTACGCAGGTCTCAAAACCGAAGAATCCAACCCCATTATTTTAGAGGATATGAGAGAATCGGGCGCACTTTTCGCGTCTGAAAGCATAATCCACTCCTACCCCCACCACGACCGTTGCAAGAAGCCTGTAATCTTCCGTGCTACTCCCCAATGGTTCTGCTCTGTCGAATCCTTTAAGGATCAGGCAATAAAGGCTATTGAGGACGTTCAATGGTTCCCTGCTTGGGGCGAAGACAGAATGGTAAGTATGATCCGTGAAAGAGCCGATTGGTGTATTTCGCGTCAGCGCCGTTGGGGTCTTCCTATTCCCGTATTTTATTGTAAGGATTGCGGAAAACCTATCTCTACCCCCGAATCTATCGCTAAAATTTCCGCGCTCTTTGACGAGCACGGCTCTAATATCTGGTTTGAGCTCAGCGCAGAAGAGCTTATCCCCGAAGGCTTCACCTGCCCTCACTGTAACGGCAAGACCTTCGAAAAGGAAACCGACACTCTCGACTGCTGGTTCGACTCCGGCTCTACCCACTTTGCTTCGCTTATAAAGGACACCCCCGACCTTTGGCCCGCCGACGTATATCTCGAAGGCGCTGACCAATACCGCGGTTGGTTCCAGTCGAGCCTTCTTACCTCGGTAGGTGCGCTTGGCAAGGGCGCCCCTTTCAAGCAGGTATTGACTCACGGTTGGGTAGTTGACGGTCAGGGACGTGCAATGCACAAGAGTCTCGGCAACGGTGTTGACCCCGCCGACCTTATTAAGGATTTCGGCGCGGATATCCTCCGTCTCTGGGCTGCTTCCTCCGACTATCACGCCGACGTGCGTTGCTCTAAAGAAATCTTCAAGCAGCTTTCGGAATCCTACCGCAAGCTCAGAAACACCTTACGTATCCTTCTCGCAAACCTCGGCTCTCCCGAGACCGATTTCGACCCGAGCAAGGATATGGTGGCTCTCGAAAGCCTTACCGATATCGACAAATGGGCGCTTTCGCGTCTTAACAAGCTCGTAAAGCGCGTTCGCGAGGCTTACGACAAATATGAATTCCATATCGTTTATCACGATATTCATAACTTCTGCTCTATCGATATGTCGAAGCTTTATATCGATATCACCAAGGACAGACTTTACTGTGAAACCAAGAACGATGCGGCTCGCAGAAGCACCCAGACCGCGATGTATATCATCGTAAGCGCGCTCACCCGTCTTCTCGCTCCTATCCTCTCCTTTACCGCGGAAGAAACCTGGAGCTTTATGTCTCACAACTCTGACGACGATCTCGAAAGCGTATTCTGTAACCAGATGCCCGACTTCGACGACAAGCTCGACTTCTCGGATATCGAAGCAAAATACGAATCCCTCTTCAATCTCCGCGACGGTGTTATGAAGGCGCTCGAGCTCGCAAGAGCCGAAAAGTCTATCGGTAAATCTCTCGAGGCAAGCGTCGTTATTTACGCAAAGCCCGAAAGCGAAGCTTACAAGCTTTTCAATGAATTCGAAGCGATCCTTCCCGAAATATTCATCGTAAGCAAGGCTATGCTTTCTTCTGAAAACGCACCCGAATCCGCTTATACCGACGTGGAAACCGGAATTTCCGTTTCCGTTTCGGTTGCAGACGGCGAGAAATGCGTACGTTGCTGGATGCACAAGGACGATTGCACCGCCGACGAGGACGGTCAGCATCTCTGTGCTCGTTGCCGTAAAGCAGTATGTTAGCAATTATTATTGTAATATTGGCGGTTGTCTTCGACCAGATTTCGAAGTATCTCGTGGTCGAAGCCGCCTCCCCCGTCGATTCGCTTCTCGAGGGCACGGGAAAATGGGCTATGGATTTCATTCCGCGCGTGCTCTCATTCTCCTACGCCGAAAATAAAGGCGGCGGTTGGTCGATACTTAACGGCGGCGGATGGGAAAGAGTAGTATTACTCGGCACCTCACTTGTCGCTATGGGCTTGATAATTTATATACTTGTCAAGTTTTACAAGCGACATCCGCTTATAAACGTCGCGTTATCGATGATTTTAGGCGGAGCGATAGGAAACATGATCGACCGTATCCGCTTGGGCTACGTCGTGGATTTCCTTACGACCGAGTTTATGGATTTCCCGATTTTCAACGTTGCCGATTGCTTTGTCACCGTCGGCGCGGTGTTGCTCGCGGTTTACGTGATCTTCTTCGACGCAAAGGTGGAAAAACGGCTTGCGGCGGAAAAGAGCGTATCGGAGATTATTCCCGAAGCATCTGCGGAAACTGCGGATACTACCGAAGAAATACAATCCGAAAAACCCGAGGACGGGATCGAAAATGGATAAATATATCGTTACCGAGCAGGATGCTTTAGAGAAATTGCGTCTTGACGCATTTTCGGCAAAAACTTTCGGAATAAGCCGCGCCCGCGCGCAGGAGCTTATTTCGGACGGCTCGCTCACCGTTGACGGTAAAACCCGCGAGAAGAAATATCTTCTCTCTGCAGGCGAGACCGTCGAAATCGAGCTTCCTCCCGAAAAGGAGCTTGAAGCAATACCGCAAAATATCCCGATAGATATCGTTTACGAGGACGAATATCTTTTAGTCGTGGACAAGCCGCGCGGAATGGTGGTTCATCCCGCCGCAGGCAACCCCGACGGAACTCTCGTAAACGCTCTTTTATATCATTGCAAGGGTCGTCTTTCGTCGATAAACGGCGTAATACGCCCCGGAATCGTCCATCGAATCGATAAAGACACCTCGGGGCTTTTGATCGTCGCGAAGACCGACGAGGCTCATAAGGGTCTCGCCGAGCAGATTGCCGTTCATTCCTTCGAGCGCAAGTACGAAGCGATAGTCGGCGGTCATCTCCGCGAAAAAAGCGGCACGGTGTCGGCACCTATCGGACGTCACAAGACCGACCGCAAGAAAATGGCGGTCACCGAGCATAATTCAAAGGAAGCGACGACGCATTACCGTGTCGTTTCCGAGGGAAACACCTATTCCCACCTCGAATTAACTCTCGAAACAGGCCGGACCCACCAAATAAGGGTTCATATGGCTTATATCGGTCACCCCGTCGCGGGCGACACGGTATACGGAAACGCTCGTTACAGGCTTGGCATGGAAGGTCAATGTCTGTTTGCGAAATATATTTCATTCGTCCACCCCATAAGTGGAGAAAAAATGACATTTGAAGCGGCAAGACCTGCGTATTTCAGCGATGCGCTCCGTCGTGCCGGGCTTTAGTCAAATTCTTAATCCGAAAGGAAACACTATTATGGAAAGAAACACTCTTCTCATGCTGAAGGAAAGAGCCGCGCTCGTCAGAAAGCTTTCTGTTGAAGCGGTTTACGGCGCAAAAAGCGGCCATCCGGGCGGATCGCTGTCTATTGCCGACGTAGTTACCTATCTCTACTACTACAAGATGAAAAACGACCCCTCGAATCCTTCTATGGAGGACCGCGACAGATTCGTTCTCTCCAAGGGTCACTGCTGTCCCGCGCTTTATTCTGTTCTTGCGACCAAGGGCTACTTTGACGTCGAAGAATTAAAGAATCTCCGTAAGCTCGGCGCTATGCTTCAGGGTCACCCCGATATGAAGGGCACCCCCGGTATCGATATGTCCACCGGCTCGCTCGGTCAGGGCTTCTCTACCGCTTGCGGTATGGCTGCTGTTGCGAAGCGCAAGGGCTACGACTGGAAGGTTTATACCGCGCTCGGCGACGGTGAGATCGAGGAAGGTCAGGTTTGGGAAGCGGCTATGTTCGCTAACCACTACAAGCTTGATAATATAATCGCGTTCGTTGACTTCAACGGATACCAGATCGACGGTGCTATCACCGACGTTATGAACCCCAAGCCTATCGATGAAAAGTTCCAAGCCTTCGGATGGTTTGCTCAGGTTATCGACGGCCACGACTTCGAGGCTATCGACAATGCCGTAATCGCTGCCGAAAACAGCGGCAAGCCCTCGGTAATTATCTGTAACACCGTTAAGGGCAAGGGCGTTTCCTTTATGGAAAACAACTATTCGTGGCACGGAAAGGCTCCCAAGCCCGAAGAATATGCTATCGCCGAAGAAGAACTTATGAAGGCATGGCAGGAAGCAGTGGAGGAATTGAACAATGGCTGAAAAAGAAGCAACCCGAGTAGCGTACGGTAGAAAGCTTACCGAGCTCGGAGAAACTAAAGACTTTTACGTGTTGGATGCCGACCTTTCGGGCTCCACCCAGACCGCTGTTTTCGCGAAAAAATATCCCGAGCGTTTCTTTAACTGCGGTATCGCAGAAGGAAATATGATTTCCGTTGCGGCAGGTATCGCCGCTACCGGCATTCCCGCGGTTGCATCGTCCTTCGCGATGTTTGCCTGCGGACGTGCTTTTGAACAGATAAGAAACTCTGTTGCATATCCCAACCTTCCCGTTAAGATTTGTGCTTCCCACGCAGGCGTTACCGTCGGCGAAGACGGCGCGACTCACCAGTTCTGTGAAGATATCGCAATTATGCGTGCTCTTCCCAATATGACCGTAGTTTGCCCCGCCGACTCTGCTTCTACCGAAGCGCTTCTTGAAGAGGTTTTGAACCATCCCGGCCCCGTATATATGAGATTAGGCAGATATGCCGTTCCTCAGTTCTATACCAAGGGCGAACAGGAATTCAAGCTCGGTAAGGGCATCGTTCTCGCTGACGGCAAGGACGTAACCATCGTCGCAACCGGTATTTTGGTTGCTGCCGCTATGGAGGCCCGCGAAATTCTCGCTAACGAGGGTATTGATGCCGCCGTTATCGATATTCATACTATCAAGCCTCTTGATAGCGAGCTTATCTCCGAATACGCAGAAAAGACCGGATATATCCTCACCGCAGAAGAGCATTCGGTTATCGGCGGTCTCGGCGATGCCGTTGCTTCTCTTCTTGCTGAAACCGGCAACGCTAAAATGGCGAAGCTCGGTATCAACGATGAATTCGGCACCAGCGCTCCCGCAGGTGTGCTTATCGACCACTACGAGCTTAATGCCGCAGGTGTCGTAAGCCGTGTAAAGAAGCTTTTAGGCAAATAAAAAGATACTCAAAAAACCGCTATTAAAGCGGTTTTTTGTGAATAGAGGTATATTATGACCGTTGAACAGCTTGCAAAAGAATTAGATATTATTATCCCGCGTGAGTTATCAGAGCCGTGGGACAATGACGGCAGAATGATAATCACCGACCCTAAAGCCGAGGTTACGAGAGCTTTGTGTGCGCTTGATTGCACAAGCTTTGCTATTGAAACCGCTATTTCGTGGGGTTGTAACGTCATCATTACCCACCATCCGCTTATCTTCAAGCCGATTGGTGCAATCACTCCCGACGACAGCGTTGGCAAGCGTATTATAAAATGCATAAATAATGGTATTTCCGTGCTTTCCTACCACACTCGCCTCGACAGTATGAACGGCGGCGTAAACGACATCCTCGCGGGATATCTGGGAATAAAAAACACCGCGGCATTCCTTCCTTACGGAAGAATCGGCGAGGTCGAGGAGCAACCCTTTGCCGACTTTGCGAAAAAGACCGCCGAAGCGTTAAGGCTTGATATCAAATCGCTCGGATTGGTGAAAGCTAGCGATACGGTCAAGCGCGTTGCCGTTGTTTCGGGTTGCGGCAAAGACGAGATAAACGCAGTTATTGCCGCAGGCGCGGACACCTTCGTCACGGGCGAGGTTATGCACAACCATATGATTGACTGCAAGGAATTGGGATTGAATCTTATTTGCGGAACACATTACGCAACAGAGCGTATAATCGTTCCCATCCTTGCCGAAATGGTAAATAAATACGTACCCTGCGACATTTATATGTTCGGAAGAGAGGAAGAATATGGCATTTGACGGACTTTTTTGCGCCGCGGTCGCTAATGAATTGAATAATTGGGAAGGCGCAAGAGTTGAAAAGGTCTATCAAAGCTCGCAAACCTGCTTTTATTTCCAGATATACAAGGACGGCAAACGCGGAAACTTTGTTATTTCCGCCTCCGCATCCCGTCCCATACTTGCGATAACCGACGAATCGGTCGCGCGTCCCGACACCCCTACTCCGACCTGTATGTTATACCGTAAGCATCTTCAGAACGGTAGATTTATCGGTGCGGAGTGGATTGAAAATGAGCGTATCATACGCTTTATATTCGATTGTGCCGACGAAATGGGTTATGTCAAGCGCAAGCACCTTTACGCCGAGATGATGGGTAAATATTCGAATATTATTCTCACCGACGATAAGGATAGAATACTTTCGGCGAGCTCGGTTTCGGATATTACCTCAAGCGTAAGAAGCATTATGACGGGACTTCCCTACGAATTACCGCCCAAGCAGGACAAGATATCGCTTTTCGCAGTAACCGAGGCGGATATAACCGCGCTATGCGCCGAAAAATCGGGTATGACGGCGAGTGATTTTATACTTCGTACCTTTCTCGGCTTTTCTCCCGTTGTATCGCGTGAGGTCGCGTTCCGTGCGTTCGGCGATTGCGAAACGGTTATCGACGGAGAAAATTCGCCCCGACTTGCCGAGGAATTACTTTCGATAAGAGATACCATCCTTGATAGCGGATTTACACCCTGCGCGGTGTTTGATTCCGATGGAAACGGAGCGGAATATTCCTTTATTCCGCTTACTCAATACGGCGATTCCCACGAAAGGCGTGAATTTGACAGCTTTTCGCTTCTTCTTACCGAATATTTCGGCAAGAAAGAGGAAGCGGTAAATATCGGACGTTACTCGCGCGAGCTCGTAAAGACGGTTAATAACCACCTTTCGCGCGCAAAAAAGAAGCTTGTTAAGCTTTTAAGCGAGCTCGACGATTGCTCGGCGATGGAAGAAATGAGAATTCGCGGCGACGTCATTACCGCGAATATCTACCGTATCCGTCAGGGCGACAGCGAGGTTACGGGAATGGATTACGAATCGGGCGAGGAGATCACCGTCGCTCTCGATATTTCGCTTAATCCCGCCAAAAATGCCCAAAAATATTATAAAAAGTATTCTAAAATGAAGCGAGCGTCGGTTATGCTCGCCGACCAGATAAAACAAACCGAATCCGAAATCGATTACCTCGAAAGCGTACTGTCGTTTATCGACCGCGCCGCTAACCCTCAAGAGCTCGCCGAAATCAAGACCGAGCTCGCCGAGGGCGGATATATCGCGGGAAAGAATGCCGTCGGAAAGAAAAAGAAGACCCCCGCGGCAAAACCGCTTTCCTTTAAGACCACCGACGGACTTACCGTACGCGTCGGACGCAACAACCGTCAAAACGATGCTCTCACGGGAAGCGCCGACAGAAACGATATATGGTTCCATATTAAAGGCTTCCACGGCTCGCACGTTATTCTCACCCCCGACGGAAACAACGAGCCGACCGACCGCGACTATAACGAGGCTTTAATGCTCGCCGCGTATTTCAGCGAAAAGCGCGGAAGCCGAAACGTCGAGGTGGATTATACGCGCGTGCGTAATTTAAAGAAGCCCAACGGAAGCGCTTTGGGATTCGTAACCTATGAAAAATACTATTCGGCGGTGGTTGATGCCGTTATGCCGGATATAAAGTGAGTAATTTATGAGTATGCTTGAACGCTCGACTCCCCTTTTGGGCGAGGACGGAATCGAAAAATTGAATAAATCGTCGGTTATCGTCTTCGGTGTCGGCGGAGTCGGGTCTTGGTGTGCCGAGGCTTTGGCGAGGTCGGGAGTCGGTAAAATAACCGTCGTTGACGGTGACACCGTTTCGGACTCCAACCGAAACCGTCAATTAGTCGCGCTTTCCTCGACGGTCGGCGCCGACAAGGTCAACGTATCCGCCGAAAGACTCAAGGATATTAACCCCGAAGGCGATTTTTCGGGAATTTCGCTTTTCTATTCTTCGGAAACGAAGGACGAAATCGACCTTTCGGAATATGACTTCATCGCCGACTGTATCGATACCGTAACCTCGAAGCTTCTTCTTATCGCCGAGGCGAACCGTTTTGGAACACCCATCATATCCTCGATGGGTACGGGAAACCGCTTAAATCCCGCGTTCGTTACGGTCAAGGATATATTCGAAACCTCGGGCGATCCGTTGGCTCGCGTTATGAGAAAAGAGCTTCGCGCCCGTAACGTTGAATCGCTCACAGTCGTTCTTTCCGAGGAAGCCCCCGGCGAATGCTTTGAGGGCAGAAACGAGGAGACCCGACGCGCCACCCCCTCGAGCGCCGTTTTCGTCCCTGCAACCGCAGGATTAAGAATGGCTTATGAAATCGTCGATAGATTGATAAAATGAAAACCCAACGAAAGCATAATAAACAAATCGTCGGAACCGCTCGTATGCTTCGGAAAAATATGACGAAGGAAGAAAAACACCTTTGGTACGATTATCTCCGTCTTCATCCCGCACGATTTTCAAGGCAAAAAATACTTGGAAAATATATAGTGGATTTTTACTCGGCGAAGCTGAAGCTTGTTATAGAGCTCGATGGCTCACAGCATTTTACCAAGGAAGCGATACGATACGACAACGAGCGAACCGAATTTCTCAAAAACTATGATCTCAAAGTAATACGTATACCTAATTGGGAAATCAACCAAAATTTCGACGGAGTTTGCGAATATTTAAACGAGATATTGTCAGATTCGGCAGAGGATGTTGAATAGACAATCCCTCAGACGCCTTCGGCGCCAGCTCCCTTTGCACAAGGGAGCCGATAAAGCCGAGCTCCGTGCGACAACGCCTTATATTGTTATATACAACGAGCTCGAGAGACTAACCACCGACAGACGGCCAGCCCCATAGGCTC
>JAZRLT010000010.1:0-14784 GCA_045646995.1 Eubacteriales bacterium
ATGATGTATTCGAGATATGCTCTCTCGGTATCGGTGCTGACGGAACCGCGGGATATCCGTTATGTTCTGTTTATCTTTATGGCAGCGAGTTATGGCAAATCGCTGAAATAGATGCGAGCGTATCCACGATTATGTCGTACGCACAATTATATATTTCAGGGCTAGGTTATTCGGCAAATACTAATCGAATGTTCTTGAACAGAGTATATGATTGCTGGCTTATTGACGAAAATGGCAATAGAGTCGAAATAGAAAACGACAAGTTATATCGCGTAGTTTCGGGAATCTCTTCTGCAGAAATGCTCGGGACTGTAAAGGGTAAATCATTCGGTATTCTTGAAATAACACCTAAGGATTCTCAAGGAAATCCCATTAACGATTTTAATTCTTGTATATTGATTGATAATAACGGAAACGAAATCAAAGAGTGGGTCTCCTTTGCGAAATATCTCTCCTCGTTTGAAAACAAGAATGGTATTTCGAATATTCCTCAAAAATACGCTACTGCGCAAGGTAGAAAAAATATTTACAATTCGTTCGATATGTCGGTGATTTTCAAAAAGTGGAATAAGGTTAGTTGGATTGTCGCCGCGATATGTAGTATATGCGCTGTTGCTATAATATATTTTGTAATAAGAATCATCAAACGAAAAAAGCAAAAAATCAGATCCTGAACTTCCGCAATATCTGAGGGAATTTATGAAAGAAATTGTTATTAAGCAAAACGATGCGGGTCAAAGACTCGACAAGTTTTTAACCAAAGCATATAAAAACTTACCTGTATCGATGATGTACAAATTGATACGGAAGAAAAAAATAACCGTTAACAGAAAGCGTGCTAAAGAAAACCAAATGCTTAATGAAGGTGATTTGATATTGATTTTCGCGCCGGACGATTTATTCTCTTCCGAGTCGTCACGTCCTAAAAAGTCAAACGGAAAAATCAATGTAGTATATGAAGATGAAAATATCATAATCGTTGATAAAGAAGAAGGTTTGATCGTTCATTCCGATACTGATGACGGTTCTGATAATCTTATCGATAGAATCACCGGATATCTTATCAGTAAAAATCAATATTTGCCTGAGGAAGAAAACAGCTTTGCTCCCGCACTTTGTAACAGAATAGACCGCAATACCCAAGGGCTTGTAATTGCCGCCAAAAACGCGCAGGCATTACGCGAGATGAATTATATCATCAAGGAGCGTCTTGTACACAAAACCTATCTTGCAGTCGTACACGGCGTTCTGAGCCCCGATAAAGGCGAAATAAAGCTTTTGCTTGAGAAGGATTCTGATTCTAATATTGTTAAGGTTAGAGCTAGAGCTAATTCTAATACAAAAACTGCCATTACAAGATATAACAAAATTGCAGTCTCACGTGATGGAAAATTCTCATTGGTAGAAGTGGATCTTGTTACAGGAAGAACTCATCAAATTCGCGCTTCTTTTGCACATATCGGTCATCCTCTTTTAGGCGATGGCAAATATGCTGTCAATAAAAAAGATCGCCAAATGGGTTACTCTTCTCAGGCGTTGTGCGCATATTCACTAACGTTTGACGGATGTAAAAAATGCGAGGCACTCGGATACCTCGACGGATTAACCGTAGAAGCCGAGAAGCCTCGCTTTTTAAAACTATTTAATTAAAGCTCATTCTTGAGTATGTCTTCGTAGCTTTCTCGTTTTATAACGAGTCTTTCGGTTCCGTTATTTACCGAAACCATAGCAGGCTTCGGAACTCGATTGTAGTTAGAGGACATAGCATAGTTATACGCGCCTGTAACGGCAACCGCCATAACGTCGCCGCGAGTGAATGTTTGGAGGAGCATATCTTCGCCGATTAAGTCACCGCTTTCACAGCAACGACCTGCGATAGAAGCAACGACTTCCCTGCTTGAGCTTGCTTTGGTAGCGTTATATACGGTGTATTTAGATTGGTATAACGCGTATCTGGGGTTATCGCACATACCGCCGTCAATACATACGTACTTTTTATACCCTTCGATTTCTTTTACCGATCCGACGGTATAAAGTGTCATACCCGCCGCCGCGGCAATGTATCTTCCCATTTCAAACAGAAACACGGGCTTATAAAGTCCTCTTTCGGAAACGAGCTTATCAAGCTCGTTTTTTATTTCGGACATGATTTCGTCAATCGTTATAGTAGGATCGTCATCGGTATAACGAACTCCGATGCCGCCTCCGAGATTGATCTTTTTGAAGGTGTAGTTTAACTTATTTTTGACCTCAAGAACGAAATCAAGCATATTTTTTGCGGCGTCAGTGAAAGGATATTTATCAAATATCTGACTGCCTATATGGCAGTGGATACCTTCTAAATTAAGATTTTTGCAGTTGATAGCCGCTTCAACAAACCGTAATGCTTGACCGGTTTCTATCGGAACGCCGAATTTTGAATCTACGTTACCCGTAACTACGGCGCGATGAGTATGGGGATCTATGCCGGGAGAAAGACGAAGCAAGATATTTTGGACTCTGTTTCTTTTTTCGGCTTCTTCATTTAAGAAATAAAGCTCGTCAAAGTTATCTACAACAAAGTCTCCGATGCCGTTCTCGAGCGCATAAATGATTTCTGCAGGAGTTTTATTATTTCCGTGGAAATATACCTTATTGGCAGGAAAACCTACGCTTAAGGCAGTATAAAGCTCACCGCCGGAAACAACGTCAATTCCGAGACCTTCGCTGTTGACAATACGATAAATATCTTTGTAGCAGAGAGCCTTGCTTGCATATAGAGGCAAGCTGTCGTCGCCGAAATACTTGGTGACGGCGTTCTTGTATTCACGGCAATTCTCGCGTATTTTATTTTCGTCGGTTAAATATAAAGGAGTTCCGTACTTCGAAACAAGCTCTACGGTATCAACACCTGAAAATGCGAGATGGCCGTTTTCGAGTATAGAAATATTATTGTGCAGCATCGTATGCTCCTATGGACTTTTCGATAATTTTTTCCCAAAGCTTTTCTCTGCCGATGCCTTTTAGAGAGGAGTACAAAATAATTTCTGTATTGCTTCTTAAGGAAGGATCAGACAAAAGCTTTGTGCAAGCCTCATTTAGCTGAGTCTTATTAAGCTTGTCGCATTTTGTGGCGACGATAATGTACGGTAGTTCATAATGATCAAGGTAACCGAGCATCATTCTGTCGTCCTCTGTGAGTCCGACGCGGATGTCAATTAGCTGAAGAACGTAAATCAAGGATTCGTTATCTTCAAAATATTGTTCGGTAAGAGATGACCATTTGGTGATATCGCTTTTTGCTCGGCGTGCAAAACCATATCCGGGAAGATCGACCAAAAAGAGCTTTTTATCGATCTCGTAGTAGTTAACGGTGATGGTTTTGCCGGGCTCAGAGGAGACTCTGGCGAGTTTTTTTCTTCCGAGCAAGGAATTGATCAGCGAGCTTTTGCCAACGTTAGAACGCCCCACAAATGCTATTTGCGGCGTTCCTTCCTTGATTAACTGTCTCGGCAAGCCTGCTGTGATTTTCAGATCGGTTTTATGGAGGTTTAATCCCCCGAAAGACATTTCCATAAATTATGCAAGTGCAATAGAGAGTACTTCCGAAATATGCTTAACCGGAATAAACTCTAATGCATTAGTAACCTCCGAATCGAATTGGGCTATATCAGGTAAATTTTCTGCAGGGATAATAACCTTCTTTGCTCCGCATTTATAAGCAGCCATGGATTTCTCTTTTAGGCCTCCGATAGCAAGGACTCTGCCGGTAAGCGTAATTTCGCCTGTCATACAAATATCGCGCTTTACAGGGCGACCCGTTAGCTCGCTGACTAACGCGGTGGCAATAGTTATGCCTGCCGAAGGACCATCTTTCGGAATTGCACCTTCAGGAACGTGAATGTGTATATCTTTATTTGCATAGAAATCTCCGTCAACACCAAGCTCGTCGCAATGCTTTCGTATATAGCTTACGGCCGCACGTGCGCTTTCTTTCATAACATCACCGAGATGTCCTGTCAACTCGAGCTTACCGTTGCCTTTCATAGAACTGCATTCGATACGAAGGACATCTCCGCCTAAATAAGTCCAAGCTAAACCGTTTACGATACCGATCTCATCTTTGGGATAAATCTTATCTCGAATATATTTGGCAGGGCCGAGCATTTCACGAAGGCGGTTGATATCAATGTTTACCTTTTCTTCACATTCGATTATGAGCTTGGCGCTCTTTCGGCAAACAGAAGCGATTTCCCTTTCAAGATTTCTGACACCGTTTTCGCGAGTGTAGCAATTTATAAGCTCTTTTAGTGCAGGATCGGTAATCTTACATTGAGAAGACTTTAATCCGTGAAGCTTCAATTGCTTGGGTATTAAGTGATTTTTTGCAATAGCACGTTTTTCTTTGTCCGAATAGCTATCCATTTGAATAACTTCAAGTCTGTCAAGAAGCGGCGCGGGGATAGTTTCGGTAGTATTAGCGGTTGCAATAAAAAGACATTCCGAAAGATCAACGGGGATTTCGATAAAGTTATCGCGGAATGAGGAGTTCTGCTCTACGTCCAATACCTCGAGCATAGCGCTTGTAGGATCCCCGTGTGCGTCCTTGGTAAGCTTATCGAGCTCGTCAAAGAGTATAACGGGATTAGATGTTCCTGCGAGTTTGAGAGCGTTAATAATTCGTCCGGGCATAGATCCTATATAGGTTCTGCGATGTCCGCGAATTTCAGCTTCATCGCGTATTCCACCGAGAGATATACGAGCGAATTCCTTATTGGTTGCAGTTGCAATAGATTTTGCGATAGATGTTTTACCTACGCCCGGGGGGCCTACAAAGCAAAGAATCTGACCTTTTAGGTCGGGCTTGAGTTGTTTTACAGAAAGAAATTCAAGAATTCTTTCCTTGACCTTATTTATTCCGTCATGGTCTTTGTCGAGTATCTTTTTTGCCTCGGCAATATCAATTCTGTCTTCGCTTTTTTTGTTCCAAGGTAACTCGAGGCAGGTTTCAATATAATTTCTGATTACCGTAGCTTCAGGTGTGCCAAACGGCATTTTTGAAAGCTTATTGTTCTCGGCTAAAAGCTTTTCTTTAACATCTTCGGGTATATCAGCTTCGTTGATAGCGTTGTAATATTCCGAATCATCCTCAGCTTCTTCACCGTTTATGTCCTCTCCGAGCTCATTACGAATAGCTTTCATTTGCTCACGGAGATACATTTCCTTTTGTTGCTTTTGAAGATTATATCTTACCTTTTGTTGGATATTGTTTTCGAGCTTAAATATCTCAATATCTTTTCTGAAAAAGTCGCAAAGTAATTTAATTCGTGCGATAGTATCATATTCCTCAAGAAGCGCTTTTCTCTCTTCGAAATTTACTATAAAATTACTTGCTACAAAATCTGCAAGGTATGAGGGATCACGTATTTTATTAACTTCGTCAACTATTTCTTCAGAAGGCTTCGGTATATAGTTAAGATATTCAGTAAATACCTCGTAAAGCTCTTTTGTGGCAACCCTTTCCTTCGTGAAGGCAGGAATTTTCTTCGATTTATGCTCAACTATACTACACTTTATGACATCGTCGGAAATCAACGTAGCACCGCGCTCAACACGACGTACACCTTCGACCACTACTTGGAATGAGCCGTCATTGAGGCGTGCAGAATGAAGCACGTTTGCCACTACACCGACGGACATCAAATCCGCTTCTTCGGGATCGGTGACGGCCGGATCGTACTGGCTTACGAGGAGCAATGGCTCGTCGTTTGTCTCAGCGCTTTTAAGAGCGTTGATGGAAATTTTTCTTCCGATTTCAAAGCTTGCCGTCGTGCCGGGGAATATTACTATGCCTCTCAAGGCAATAGTGTTTAAATATAAGGTTTCTTGTTCTAAAGTATAATCCATTATTTCTCCGTTATTTACCAAGCGAAGCGGCACCGATTATTCCCGCGTCATTTCCGAGCGCGGCAATCTTAAGAACCGTCTTCTTATCGCTGTGTCTTGAATACTGCTCGCGTTCTACGATCTCACGAATAGGAGCAAGAAGAATTTCACCCTGCTTGCTTATGCCTCCGCCGATGCTCAATACCTCGGGCTGGAAAATATTAATGAAATTAACAATACCGCAAGCGAGATAACCTATGTATTCGCTATACACTTCTTTAGCAGAAGCGTCGTTTTGCAACATCGCATCAAATACGGTCTTGCCGTTGACTTTTTCGATATCACCTTCGCAAACAGCCCACATAGCGCTGTTTTTATCAGACATCATTTTTTCTTTTGTCATTCTTATCAAAGCGGTGGCGGAAGCGTACGATTCCATACATCCGTTTCTTCCGCAAGGACAGTAGATACCGTCCTTAACGATAACCATATGTCCGAGTTCTGCGCCGGAAAAATTAAATCCGGAATATACCTTGCCGTCGATAATGATTCCTCCGCCAACACCCGTACCTATGGTGATGAACAAAGAATTCTTATATCCTTTAGCGGCACCGTAGGTTGCTTCGCCCTTTGCGGCAGCGTTCGCGTCGTTTTCTACGTATACTTTTTTAAGACCGGTTTTATCCATAAGCGTTTTAGCGATGGGATAGTTAAGAAAAGGAAGCGTAGAAGCGTATATAATAATACCTCGTTCACAATCCGCACTGCCGGGAGAAGCTATACCTGCGTATTCGATATCATCAACGGTCAAGCCTGCATCGCTAATAACCTTTAAGCAAAGCTCTGCCATATCGCTGATAATTCTGTCTCCGTCTTCAGTGCGAACGGTAGGACAAGTGTCCTTTGTTAAAATATTGCCGTTATCGTCGCAAACACCGGCCTTTATCGACATTCCGCCAAGATCTATACCTAAATAATACATAAATAATTCCTCCGTTAATCTTGTAATTCAGCTTGTTCAAGCAATCTTTTTTCGAATTCGGCTGCAGTATTATATCCCATCTTCTTTTGACGATTGTTCATCGCGGCGATTTCGATAATTACTGCTAAGTTTCTACCGGGCTTTACAGGTATTGTGATAGAAGGAATCTTAATTCCGAGTATCTCGGTATATTCCGAGTCAAGACCAAATCTATCGTATAGTTTACCTTGCTGCCAGTTTTCAAAATTAATAATAAGGTCGATTTTTTCCGATTCTTTAACTGAACCCATACCAAAAATTCTTCGTACGTCGACGATACCTATACCGCGCAATTCGATATAGTGCTTAATAAGATCAGGTGCGCTTCCGACGAGCGAAATGGCAGAAACTTTTTTGATTTCTACCGCATCGTCTGCCACAAGACGGTGACCGCGCTTTACGAGCTCGATTGCAGTTTCACTTTTTCCGATACCGCTATCGCCGAGGATTAATACGCCCTCGCCATATACCTCGACCAAAACACCGTGCTGAGTAATTCTCGGAGCGAGCGAAACGTTCAATCCCGACGTAATAGCAGCCACGAGAGCTGAAGTAGTAGAGGAAGAATGAAACAGAGGAGTTTTACTTTCTGTTGCCTCTTCCAATAATTCGTCGAAAATTTGCAATGAAGTAGTAACTATGAGCGCCTTTACTTTATGTGCAAATAGATTTTTAAGAGCACTCCTTCTTTCCTCGGCAGTCAAAGATGCAAGATAGCTATGCTCCATATTGCCGATAATTTGGATTCTCTCGTTCTCAAAATCCGTAAAGAAGCCCGCTAACGGAAGACCGGGACGGCTCGTATCAGAACGAAGTACTTCTATTTCGGAATAATTCTCGGGCAAATATATCGGTTCAAGCGAGTATTTTTCCGCAACCTCAGAAAGCTTTATACTGTATTGTTTGCTTTTCATACTATACTCCTCGGTTAGTTTTTAATCCTGAGTTTTTTATGAAATTTCTTATAATACATAAAGTATTCGCTGAGATTGTATGCGCCTAAAGCGGTAAGAGCTATTACTATAGGTAATAATATTGCAATTACGACTATCGCATCGTTCTCTCCGAAAATCTTTGTGATAAAAGATAAATAACTATTATTTAATAGGTCTATAAACAGATTTACGGGTTTGACAACAAGGGCGAGAATTTTATCGAAGGCAGTACCGGAGCTTTCGAAATTCAAATGGTTCAACACACCGTCGCTGAGATGCGAGATTTTGTCAAGAAAAGAGACGGCAAAAAATTGATAACCACACACTACAGCACCGCAAATCGCGAAAAACAGCGTATAAAAAGCACGCCAGAAATAAGGAATACTATTCTTTTTCGATACTAGCTTGGATTGGGCAATAGCGGAGGTCTCCGAAACTAAATATACCCAATTACCCGAAGTTACGATAGGAAAAATGCCCTTTTCTTTATATTCGCGAAATACAGAAACGGCGTCTTCTGATTCGGGATTACAGTCGAAATATTCAATCGAATAGTAATATTTTTTATTTTTATTTTCGGAAAAAATATATTTGGAGTCGGAGATTTTTTCGAGAAGTAGGCCCGATTGTCCAAGTTGGTTTAGCCATTTGGTTTCTTTGATTTTAGAGAAATATATTTTAAAATAAGATTTACTCATAGCTCTACCTCCATTAATACTTTATTATACTCTATTTATCCGAAAATGTCAATTAATTAACAGCAAAAGTAGAAATATATATAATAAAAAGTACTTGAAATAGTACGCACTTTATGATATAATGCGGTGAATGAGATATGAAATATGACCATACCAACCGGGGAGTTAGCGGTGCCTTGTACCCACAATCCGCTATAGTGGGGGCTAAGACCCATCGAGGACCCTGTTTGTGTCGCTGCGTCGGAAGATCCTTGTTGAGAAACGGGTCCTTGCGCAATTTGTACCTGTGAAAGATGTCAGGTGGGGAACCAAGCAGCATTAAGCAATCATACGAATGTGCCGCAAGGGTGCCTGTTTTGAGAGGAGCTTTCGGCTTACGGGCGGAAATGGTGTTCGACATGGGATGTATGGTCATATTTTGTATCTCATATTTTTTCTGGAGGTAAAACGTTATGTATCTTTCTTTATACAGAAAATGGCGTCCGAAGGTTTTTGATGAAATAAGCGGACAAGAGCATATTACCTCTATTTTGAAAAAACAATGCGAAGCAAATCGTGTTTCACACGCATATCTTTTTTGCGGTACCCGCGGTACCGGAAAGACATCTTCGGCGAAAATATTAGCGAAAGCGGTCAACTGTGAAAATCCAATTAATGGCAATCCCTGTAATTGCTGTTCCTCTTGTAAGTCGATAGATAGCGGTAATGCTACCGACGTTTTGGAAATCGACGCTGCGAGCAACAATAGAGTTGATAACGTTCGTGATCTTAGAGACGAAGTTGTATATCCTCCTTCGGTATTAAAGAAACGCGTATATATTATCGACGAGGTTCATATGTTGACCGACAGCGCTTTTAACGCTTTGTTAAAAACGCTTGAAGAACCTCCTGAATACGTTGTATTCATTTTAGCAACTACCGAAATCAACGAATTGCCCCCTACCATAATTTCGCGTTGTATCAGATTTGACTTTTCTCGTATTGATGCTTCGGCGGTTAAGAAGCGAATTGAATTCGTTGCCAACGAAGAGAATATCCCTTTGGCTGAAGGAGCCTCTGATTTATTGGCTCAGCTTGCCGACGGATCTATGCGCGACGCGTTATCGCTTTTGGAGGCCTGCTCGAACGGTCATACGGGTGCGTTGACTAAGGATGCTATAAGGGGCGTCCTCGGTTTAGCGGGTGAAGAGGTCATCGCTTCCCTTCTTCACGCAGTTGCTAATAAAAATGTTCCGCAAGCTATTGATATCATTGAACAGATCCACCGTTCGTCTAAAGATATTTCTGTCTTTATTGATGACCTATCTTTAGTTGTTCGCGATATAATTGTAGAGAAGCAATTAATCAAATCAGGCAAGCAGAGTACTCTTAATCCCGTTTATCAATCTCTACTCGATGAATTGACGATCGAAGTGCTGTTTTATATCAGCAATATTCTTGAAGATACACAAAGCAGAATTTCCAAATATGCAATGAACAAGCGTATTGTGTTGGAAATGTCAGTTATAAGAATGTGCGACAGAAGCATTTCCGATTCTCCCAAGGCTCTTGCCGCGAGAATTTCCGAGCTCGAAAAAAGATTATCGGTAATTACGGCGATGGGAATTCAACCCGTCGATACTACCGAAGCTCTTATAACCTCCGATACAAATAGTGAAACGGCCGACAAAATAGAAGAAACAACAAATCCGAACGTTGTTCGTACATTATTTTCGGAAATTTCCGACGTTTATGATTTTGTATCCGACAACCCTTCCCTTTCCGCTTTCTTAAAGCGCGCAAACGTATACAGAGAAGGCACGGATATTGTAATTTCGGGTGATAAATTCACCGTAGATATGATCAATACAAAGTCAAACGAGCGTACGATTATCGAGGCGTTTGCTTCAGTTATCGGTAAAGCTGTTCCGATTAGATTTGAGATCGGTAACGAACATAAAGCTGATAATACACAAAAATCACTTATAGATGAACTATAAAGGAGAATTAAAATGAAAGTAAGACTTCCTAAAGGTATGGGCGGCGGTCCTCAGGATATGAATGCGTTGATGAGACAAGCTCAGAAAATGCAAGAGGAAATGGCAACTAAGCAGGCGGAGCTCGAAGAGCGAGAATACGATATCAGCGCCGGCGGTGGTGTTGTTAACGTAAAAATCAACGGCAAAAAAGAGATTTTAAGTATTTCTCTTGAACCCGAAATAATCGATCCGGACGATAAGGAAACCTTGGAGGATATCCTTGTTGCGGCTGTAAATGAAGCTATCAAGCGTGTCGAGGATACGAATTCCGAGGAAATGTCCAAAATCACCGGTAATATCCCCGGAATGCCCGGTATGTTTTAATTTACGGAGCGTGACTAAAGATGACTCCTTCTTTAGAAAAACTTGTTAATTGCTTTGCTTCCCTTCCGGGCATCGGTCGCAAGAGCGCTTCGCGTCTCGCGTATAAGATAATCGAAATGAGTGAAGATGAAGTAAAGGCATTTGCCGATTCGATAATTGAAGCTAAGAACAGCGTTCGTTTGTGTCCGGTGTGTCAAGCTTATTGCGAGAACGGATTGTGCAATATTTGTTCTGATGCAAGGCGTACGAATGAAACGATTATCGTAGTTGAGGATAATAAAGCCCTTGAGGCAATTGAGGAAACCCGCGAATATAACGGCAAATATCACGTTTTACACGGTGTTATCTCTCCGGTCGACGGTATAGGTCCTGAACAATTGAAAATCAAAGAGCTTCTCGCTCGTCTGAATGAAGACGTCAAAGAAGTCATTATAGCTACAAATCCGAGCGTAGAAGGCGAAGCTACCGCTATGTATCTCGGACGTCTTATTAAGCCGTTTGGTATCAAGGTCACTAGACTCGCCTATGGTTTGCCCGTAGGTGCGACGCTTGAATTTGCTGATTCTGTTACTTTATTAAAGGCGATCGAAGGCAGAACCGAAGTTTAAATTTCAACAAATGCAAACTCCACTCAATTTGTATGCTTGGGTGGAGTTTTATTTTATAAGCGTTTTTCGAAATTACCTATTACACTAATGTTGTGCTTTATAGAAATAAAAGCACTCGGATCGATCGATACGATATATTTTTTTAACTGCGGTAGCTCGTATTTTGAAAGAACAACATAAATTATCTTGTTTTCGTCATCTGAAAATCCGCCGCATCCGCGCCAATACGAAAAGCCTCTGTTAATTCGTGTCAGTATAATTGATTTAATTTCATCATATTTTGCTTTCGAAATAATTACAACCTCACAGTTTATATTCTGTGAATGAGTTCGATCGATTGAGAGCGAGCATATAACTGCAAATATCAAAGAATATAAAGTCTTCTCCAAATTATTTATTAATAATAAAACTGCGATATAAACTGCGGCGTCAACCGCAACATTAATTTTTCCGACGGTAAAGTTGCCCTTCTTTGCTAAATACATACCTATTATATCCACACCGCCGCTCGAGCCACCGTATTTCAATAACATACCAATACTCGCTCCGCAAAGAATTCCGCCTACAATAACAGAAGTTAAAACGTTATCTATAATATTTTGAATCGGTATAATACTTAATAATAGGGATTGAAATGCTACACAAAACAAAGATTTCGCAATAAATTTATTGCCAAGTGCTTTCCTCGTAAATGATAAAAGGAGCAAATTCAATACAAATGATATAATTCCCGATATATCAAACGTGAATTCGTATCCGAACAATGTCTCAACAGCAGTACGAATTACCTGTGCAGCACCCAAAAAACCTCCGTTGTACAGTCCGCACGGAACAATAAAGAAGTTAATTGAAATCGCGTAAAATACCGACGCAACGATTATAGCAAATATATTCATAAATACTCCTATCATAATATTTTAATTATGTAATATAAATTTAATGGTGTATATTATGAAAAAGAGATTGATATGTATATTTTTATCTATTACTATCGTTTTATCCTTATTTATAATTCGCTTCTGTAAATTTTATTCCATAGGGTGCATAAACTTTTCAAATGTCAGAATAAAAGCAGACGTAACGATGGAAATCAATAATGTTTTGGCACATATTATTGATAATAATCAATCGAAAATCAAGAATATAATAAACGTTAAATATAGCTCAAAAAATGAAATTACCGCCATCGAGATAGACAGCGGTATTATAAATAGCTTTTCAAACGAAATATCGACAAAGATTAATGAAAAAATCATAGATTGCGAGCGCAAATACGGAATTCCGTTAGGAAACGCATTGGGCTCAAAATTGTTTTCGGGTTTCGGTCCACGGATAGGTGTTAGGGTTTTGCCGGTAGGTGTTGTAAATTATAAAATGAAAAGTGAGCTCATCAGCGGAGGGATTAATCAAACCATATATAGAATAACGGTAGATTTCAATACCGAGATAAGATGTATGGTTCCTTTTGAAGAAACCGTTGTGTCGATCGAAACATCGTTAATACTCGCCGAAACTCTTATTATCGGTAAAGTTCCCGACGTAGCATTATCTCCTCTTGGGTAGCTCTATCTTTTTTGCTACTTCAAAGGAAATAATAGAAATAGCACTGCAAGCAGGAAGAGAATAATGACAGTTGCGAGGATATTTAATTTTAATGCACAAATTTGAAATATCAAGAATTTCTTGCTTTATTCCCCTTTTCTCACCCCCGAAGACGACGCACAAGGGTTTTGAAAGCCTTGCGTGATAAAGATCCTTTGCTTTGTTATTTTTGTCGGTAGAGACGATAAAGTAACCCCTCGAACGAAGCGCTTTGCATGCTTCGGCGAGATCGGGCACTACGCACGCTTTTATAAGCTCGGAAGCTCCCGCGGATGATCTGATGACGGTATCGCTTGACGTAAAGAAATTGCGTTCAGGGAGAATTACTGCGTCAACACCGGAGGCATATAACGAGCGAAGCGCATATGCAAAATTAAAGGGGTCTTCTATTCCGTCAAGGACGGCTATGTAACCGTTTTTGATGTTGAGTACATCTTCAAACGGTGTGAATATTCTTTCTCCTACTTCCGCAGCAACGCCGCCTGCGTTTGCATTAGGCATTATTTCGTTGAATTCCTCTTGTGAAATCAGAGAATATTCCACGCCTGCGTTGATAAGAGCGCTATATTGCCTCTGCTCCGACACCCTTAAATCGGAACGCATAACATTGTCAAATCTTGTTCTTTCGATAAAAATTTTATAAATAGGTCTACTTTTGGATTCCAAAACACTTTTTATTGAAATGAATCCGCCTAAAATTACTTTATCCATTATTTTCTCCTATTATTTTATTCAAATTCGGTATATATTCTCCATTGATAGCGCTTGTTGAATAACATATATTTATACAAGCATCATAATATCTTTGCGAAAGAAATTCTTTCAGATCGCCTTTGAACTTCAAAGGATTAATTATATCGATTTTTCCGTAGTGTGAAGCAAGAAATACTGCCATCGGGTAGGCGCTCGTATCTCCGATAATTAACAAATTGCCTCCGCCCGCGGTGGTGTTGATTTCATACCGTTCAGCATCTTTCCCGAGAAACGCATTATAAGCATTATATAAGCTGACGCTGTTTTCCGATAAAGTATAATTGTCATAAACTAATCCCGAATCGTAAACAATCAACGAAGTATTTATATCTTGATATGGTTTATATGAAGTGAGCGAATCGGGAGACTTTGTAAGAACTTCCGTGAAGACAGCGGCGTCAAGGTCGGTTTTATCGTATGATACTGAATTATAGAAACAGCCAAGAAAGTCATTTTCCTGAGATATTTCAAATTCTGTAAAATCATGATATTCAATGCTTGCGGATTTGCAAAATTCCTTATATGCCGTATATGCTCCAATTGCAGTCCAATTTTTATCTGAACGGAAAAAGATATATTCTCCGTTATCGTATTGTTCTTCCAGCAAAGAAATTATAGGAACGTTAATTACTCCTTCATTTAATTTTGATGAAGCGGTTGAAACAAACGTTGCTTGAGATGCATTGTAAAAATTATCATTAACATAAATATCACGCGGTATCTCCGCAAAACTACCGCTGACAGGCGCAATAATATTATAAAAAGATATATTATCAGGCAGAATTGATGAAAGATTATTAACTGAATTTACGTATCTGTCAAGGGCGCTTGTCTTATAATTAAACTGTTCGTAAGCGCTGTCCTTATAAAAATAGGTATATCCGATATTATTGATTACCCAGCCATGATATATTGCGTTAGTTTCTGTATTTGACGAAACGTCGCTATTTTCAGAAAATA
>JAZRLT010000011.1:0-2330 GCA_045646995.1 Eubacteriales bacterium
TTAAGCATATCAACGTAATATTTAACCGCCTCGGACATATCCTCGGGGTTGTTGCGAATCAATTTCGTTACGCTGGTTGCATTCAAAAGCTCGGTAACGGTACCGTATCCGTCGCCAACGCGAACAATACCGTAAGGGATAGCGGTATTGATACCGAGAACGAAGGCGCGTCTTGCATTTTCTCTTTCCTGCTTGATTTCGGGAAGCGCATCCTTCGCGAAATAGGTCTTCAGTATAGTTTCATCGTCGTAGCGGTAAACGGCACCGTTGGCGCCCTTCGCAATAAACTCACATCCCTCAGCGCTCATTATCGGATAAGCCTTTTCGATCGTAAGCATATCGGTAAATCCGGTCATATCCAAGACCTCGTAAACATCCGACGCAACGTTTATGATAGCTATCTTCGGTTCTTCCTTTCTGAGCTTTAAAATCACTCGCAGGCCCGCCGAGGAGATATATTCCAATTTATCCGCATCAATAACGGTATGCTTTCCTTTGTTTGCGTTTTTAACGGCGAATATCTTCTCTTCGGCTTCCGTCGCATTTGAAGCGTCGATTCTTCCTTCTATTGCGATATATAAAATATCCTTATCTATACGATATAAAACGTTCATTGATCTATTCTCCTCCTCCGAAAACAAGCTCGGTCAGCGTTTTGTACTCAAGCCATGCCGTATATTCTGACAGTTCTTCCGTCAAATCGACAATAGAGCGGTAATACCAAGCCTGCTCGGACACATTATATTGATTAAATCTCTGCCACATAGCTTCGCCTTCTACTAAAAAATCGCGATAGATAGAGCGCATATTGGCAAGCTTATCGCCCAACCACACCATAAGCACTCCGACGTCGTCGGTATTTTTAAGAACGTTAAGGGATTCTTCCTTGCGTATACGCCAAGTTGATTCAGGGGGAAGGTCGGCTCGTTTATCCTCAGTTTCCGACTCTACAAGCTCTCGTACACGCTTTCCGAATTTCTCCTCGATTTCCTCAATAGTGATTCCCGCATCCTCTACAACGTCGTGCAAAGCCGCAGCAGCAATCATATTTTGATCGTCGGTCATCGAGCCGACGATAGCCGCAGCCTCCATCGGATGAAGTATATACGGGACGTCACTTTTTTTGCGCCGCATTCCGTCGTGGGCTTTTACGGCAAATGCGATAGCCTCGCTTACAAGTTCCATTATTCAATCACCAAAATATCCGCAAATCCCGTCATCTCAAATACTTCCATAACCGTATTTCTTACGTTTATTACCTTCATAGAGCCGACCTTTTGCATTTTCTTCTGCGCTCCCAGAAGAACGCGAAGTCCTGCGCTTGAGATATACTCCATATTCTTCAAGTCAAGAACAAGATTTTTGGTATCTCTGATGTCCTCGTTAATGGTTTTGTCAAGCGCGGGGGCTGTGATAGTATCAAGGCGTCCCGCAATTTCGATTATTGTTTCTTCGGTTTTTTTCACTATTTCGATTGTCATATAAGTAGATCTCCTTACACCTTTTTGATCATAGTAAGAACGTTTTCACCGTCTCTATATTCGTAGCCGATGGTGTCCATAGTCTTCTTTGCGATAAAGATTCCGAGTCCGCCGATCTCGCGCTCCTCTGCCGAGAGAGTAATGTCGGGATCCTCCTTCATCAGCGGATCAAAGGGAACGCCCTTATCCGTCATACGGAAGGTAACGTTACCGCTTTCTTCGTCAAATCCCACGAAGAGCGTCATATCGCCCTCACTTTCGGGGTAGGCATAGTGAGCGACGTTGACGAACACCTCTTCGATAGCGACACAGATTGCCATTTGGGTTTGCATAGGACATTCAAATCCCTCAAGCGTTTCCTCCACAAATCCTATTACGTCGGGCAACGCCTCGGTCTTCGCGGGGAAGGTTTTATTCATCATACGCTCACCTCCTTTTTGGGGTTTATAATCAAACATCAGCATTGTAATATCATCGAACTGCGGTGCTTCGCCGACAAATTCGTCGATATTGGTCTTTAGTTCCGTCAAAAGCTCATTTGCTTTTATTTCGGCATTTCGGTTCATAAAGGCTAAGAGCCTATCCTCGCCGTAAAGCGTGTTATCCGAATTAGTAGCCTCGGTTACACCGTCGGTATAGAGGAAGAGCCTGTCGCCCGCGTTTAACGTTATCTCTCCGACACGGTAACGAACACCCTCCATACCCGCAAGAACGAAGCCCGCACGCGTTTTCAGATATTCAAAACTGCCGTCGGCATGCTTCAAAAGCGGAGGATTATGACCTGCATTGGCAAACCGTACGTTGCCGTTAGTCAAATCCAGAATACCCATCCAAGCGGTAACGAACATA
>JAZRLT010000012.1:0-3675 GCA_045646995.1 Eubacteriales bacterium
ATTCAGCAATCATATCAACGCGGCCAGGGTCACCGACAAGGATCACGTTGTCGGCAAGCTCTTCAGGACGGAGGTGGAGGTGGAATACCGATCCGTCACCATTGATTATAAGTTCTGATTCTGCTATCGCCGTCAATATCATCCTTTTTTCCTTTCATTTGTTTTATAATGTTGTTTGCGTAAACGCTGCTCGCGGCGCATAAAATACCTTGAGTTATCCCGACGTATACGACCTTTAATGCCTCGCCTATGCTGTCGGGCGTGTATACCGCGATTTTGTATACCGTCGCAAGCGCAATTCCCATACCGCCTAATATAAGAGGTATCCATTTGTCGTTGACCTCGCTTTTTTTGATAGCGATGCCTATAACGTAAAGCACCGGTATGATAATAAATAATTCGCTGTCAACGTATTCGGTAAGGTCCATAATTATCCTCCTTTTAGCCTGCAGTATCGACACCGTAACCGTTATTTGAACCGCCTGCCGAGCCCTTTTTGTCGGATTTCGAGCTTAAGAAGCTCGTAACCTCCGTCAAGCTGATGCCTATATCGTTACAGCACTCCTTGAATTCATAGGTGTTTCTGCTGTTTTCGTAGATATATTCAAGCTGTTCGTTTTGGGCGGCCTTCTTTGCCTCGGTATGAGCCTTTCCCTCGTTAAAACCGCGGTTGATATAGAGGTCGTAATACTTGTCGTACTGATTATAATAGTATGTTATTGCCTCGTAGGTTATTACGTCGGTTCTGCGCTTTGATTCGCCGACGTCCTCATATCCGTACGAGCGTAAAACGAAAATAAGGTCGTTTACGTAGTCCTCGCTTACCTTGTATTTGTCGGTAAGCTCGGTGAGATACTTGTTGATCGAATATTGCTGAGCGTGACTGCCGTCAATGCTCGAGCCGCCTCCCGATGCGGTGGTTATAAGCGCTTTTGCCAGCTCCTTTGCCGACATAGCGGGGGTGTATCCGCTCCCGCCCGCTTGACCTCCGCTTGAGCCGACGCCGTTGCCTGAGGAATTGTTATTTTTGGCGTTAAGCTCTAATTCGAGCATTTCCATTTCGGCCTTCAGCTTTGCTTCTGCCATTTCCTTTTCCGCCTTTATTTTCGCGGCGTTGTCCTCGCGCTCGGCGATTATCGACGCTATTTTTGCGTTAAGATCGTCGCGCCCCTTTTGTACCTCGCGAATTTTTTCGGCGTTGTCGAGGGATAGCGCGCTCTTTTTGTCCGAAAGGTCTAAAGAAAGCTTTGTCTCGGCGTCAACCTTGCCTCGGTTAAGCTCGCCCAAACGGTTAGAAAGTATAATATTTGAGTTGAGCTTTGCCTGTGCCGCCTCGCCCGAAAATCCGAGCCCGCGCGCCGCGAGCATGTTGTTAAGGTTTCTTTCCTCGCGTACCGTGTCGGCGTGAGCCTCGTTTCGGTCTCTCTTGTATCGGTCGTTTACCTGCTTGACCGCCGTTTTGTATTCGGCTTCTGCGTTTGCGATCGCTTGCTTGTAGAGCTCTGTAAGCTGTTTTTCACTTTCGGAATATTGTGAAAGCCCCGCTTTAAGGGCTTCGATGCTGTCAGAGTATGTCACGTCTGTCACTCCTTTCCTTTTCTCTTGTTGTTACAGTTAATCCGTGAATTGTCAACTCTCCCTCACCGTAGGATTCGATAAATATGCTGTACGGCATACATCTCCTTATTGCCGGACGGAAGGAAAGTCTTGTAAATCGTTCGCTCTTTTCGGGGAAAACGTATGCGGTAGACGTCATTTTCGTTCCCTCGGTCGTAAGTACCCCGAGAATAAGCTGAATTCCTCCGCTTACGCGCACGTCGAAATCGATTTTCATAACGTCGCAAAATCCGTTTTTAGAGCCGTTGTTCAAAAAACAGCTTTGCCAAACGCATTCGTCTTGGCTGCATTCACCGATACCGCGCCCGTAAACGTAAATGCTGTTTCCGTTGGCGAAATAAAGGCGTCTTCCGACCGTAGTAAACGCCAACCCGCCGAATCCGTCTAATTTATACCAAGCGCCTATGCTGTAGTTAAATACGTATGCGGTTTGGCGCGATATAAGGAAAAACTCTCTGTTTGCTTGAAAATCGAAAAAGCGGATGTCGTTTTTCATTTTGAGTATTCTCGATAAGGATTCGGAAATGGGAGAAGAAAAGCATACCGCGTTCTTTTCGTTTTCCACCGAGGTCGATTCCCACATATTGAGTCCGTCGTTACAAAGCGTTATCGGTCGGTTGTCGATTATACATCCGTCCGTCTCGATAATACATCCCTTACTGCCGTTGAGGCTGAAAACGGGGAAGGACGAATAGGTGTTGCCCAGCGAGTCGGTTTTCAATTCGCAATAGGAATAAAAGGCCTCGTTTTCGGTGAATATCAACTGCCTGTCGTATTGCTGTACGATACAGTTTATTCGGCTGTTGCCGATAACGGTAAAGGCGTTGATAGGGAAGTATTCAACGCTCGGAATACCGTCGGCTAATTCGGTATGAAATCGGTAATTCGGATAATCGGAATTGCCCCAGAAGAATGCTCTTCCGTCCGAGTTGCCGCCGAAAAGCATAACCTTGTTGCAACCGAAGAAGCGCTTTTTGTCGCTTTCTGAAATCGCCTTGCTGTAAATTATCTCGACGTTGTTTAAGCCCTCGGCGGGCGGAAACTCAAAGGAAACTGCGCCTCGCGCGGATTCGAGCGAGTATTGGTGTCCGTAATCGACTCCGTCAACCTTGATAGATACTATTTCGTCGATATCCTTTTCGGCGAGCTTATAAAAAACTCCCGTGCCGGTTCCCGAGAATAACTGACGGCGCTTGTCCGATAAAATATTTATCTGCTCTAAAATAACGCCCTCGCCCGCGGGAGTACAGCTCATCGCAACGCAGGGAATATATCCCTCGACCTCTTGCAAGGTCTCGCCGTCGTACTTTCCGTAATATCGGCTGCTTTTAATATAAAGACAGCCGTTGAAGTCGAACATCAGGTATTTATTATCGTTTTCGACCTCGCCGATAAACCTCGGCACGGCGGGAATGGACGAGGTGCTTATTCGGTAAAGCCTTCCTTCGCTTACGAAAACCAGCGTCTCCTCGCCCTTGATGTTACCCGACCAGATGGCGTCGATGTTGCCGTAGCATTCGCAAGCCTTGACGGTCCCGCCTCGCTTTATAAGCGAGCCGTCGCGCCCGATGACGAAATTCATCATATTCGACGCGCTTTCGGGTACGCTTTGAAGCGGTTGGCTTTCGTCTATGCCGTTAAAGGCTTTGGAGGAAATCTTCATTAATATACCTCCGTTATCGCTTCGACCGTCGCTTTTCCGAATCCGAGCGCATTCTCTTGGGCGTTGACGTAAAGCTTGTTAAAGCCCGAGGCGAGCGAATCGTCCTCCCCCAACATAAATAGCCTTGCCAGACCGTAGGGAAGCACCGAACGGCAGATCACGTCGCTGCAATCTATAACGTCGTCCAAGCTCGTTATTCTCGCGACGGTGTGCTCGGATTTTCTTATTCTGCAATCGATAACCGCGTTCTCGGCGATGACGATGTTGATCATTAACACCGTGGAAGTGGCGTATGCATCCGATGTGGAATATACCATTGACGATGGCGCGGCGCACATCATGGTGCGTGCGAAGGCGGCACTGCCTGAGTTTGAAGAGGATGAGCAAGTCGGAGG
>JAZRLT010000013.1:0-9804 GCA_045646995.1 Eubacteriales bacterium
GCATCGGGGGTTGTTGAGGACGGTTTTGTTCGCTCATTCTTTATCCTCTCCTTTCATCTGGGATTCATATACCTCGCGGTAAATAAGATTGTTTTCAAGCAATTCGTTATGAGTACCGATTCCGTTTATTTCGCCGTTATCGATAACGATTATACGGTCGCATTCCTGAACCGACGAGATTCTTTGGGCGATAATAAGCTTTGTCGTGCCGGGGATCTGATCCCTCATAGCCGCGCGGAGAAGCGAATCGGTCTTGGTGTCCACCGCCGAGGTGGAGTCGTCCATAATAAGGATTTTAGGATTTTTGAGAAGCGCACGCGCGATACAAAGTCTTTGCTTCTGACCGCCCGAAACGTTGCTTCCCCCCTGCTCGATAAAGGTATCGTATCCGTCGGGGAAGGTTTTAATAAATTCATCCGCACAAGCGGCGATACAAGCGTTTTTGATCTCCTCGTCGGTCGCGTTTTCGTTACCCCAGCGGAGATTTTCTTTAATTGTACCCGAAAAGAGAACGTTTTTTTGTAATACCATCGAGACCGAATCGCGCAAGGTATGGATATCATATTCTCGGACGTCCTTACCGCCGACGAGAACGCTTCCGCCGACTACGTCGTAAAGACGGGGGATAAGCTGAACGAGCGAGGATTTCGAGCTTCCCGTACCGCCGATTATACCGATCGTCTCGCCCGATTCTATCTTAATATTTACGTTTTTAAGTACGTTTTTGCCCTCGTGGTATGCGAAAAAGACGTCCTTAAATTCGATACTTCCGTCGGAAACCTCGTAAAGGGGGCTTTCGGGGTTAGTAATAGTGGATTCCTCGTCCAAAACCTCACAAATTCTCTCGGCGGAGGCTCTCGACATAATTATCGTTACGAAAATCATCGAAAGCATCATAAGGCTCATAAGAATTTGAGAAGTATAGTTAAGAAGCGCGGTCAAATCACCGGGGGTCATATCGCTGCCGCCCGAGAAGATTATAAGACGTGCGCCGAGCCAGCAGATAAGAAGGATAGTACAATAAACGGTTATCTGCATCAAGGGCATATTGAAGGCGATTATCTTTTCGGCGCGGACGGTGTCCTTCGCTATCTCATCCGATACCGAATTAAACTTCTTTATTTCCTCATTCTCGCGTACAAACGCCTTTACGACTCGGATTCCGCGAAGGTTTTCCTGAACGACGCGGTTTAATTTATCGAATTTTTTGAACATACGCTTAAAGATAGGATGAGCCTTAGTCATAATAAGCGTAAGTCCGATAATAAGAACGGGAACAGAGCCGAGGAAGACGAGCGCAAGACGAGAATTCATACGGAACGCCATAATAAGCGAGAATATCATCATCGATGGGCTTCTTACCGCAATACGGATGAACATATGAAACGCTTCCTGAATACGGTTGACGTCGGTAGTAAGACGGGTAACAAGGCTCGAACTTGAGAACTTGTCGATGTTTTTAAAGGAGAAATGCTGGATACGCTCGAACATTCTCTTTCGGAGATTCTTCGCAAATCCCGTCGAGGCGATAGCGGCATATCTTCCCGCGCAGGCGCCGAAGATAAGCGAGATTATACAGCAAACCGCGATAGCTACGCCCATTTTGAGGATATAATCCATATCGCCGTTACCGTTGTTTCCGTCGATGCCGAGGTCGATAAGGCTCGCCATAAGCATCGGGATTATTACCTCCATCAAAACCTCGCCCATAATAAGTAAGGGCGAAAGAATCGCGGGCATTACATATCCCTTAGTGCTTTTCAATAAATTTTTTAGCATATTTATTCCTCCGACAAGCCGAATTCGGCGTTTCTTACGTTAGCTTCAAGCTTTTCCATAACCGAGAAGAATATATCCATTTCCGTATCGGTTATTCCCTCGCGTATCGACCTTTCGAACGTCTCGATATTTCTTTCGTGACGCTCGTGTATCTCCAAAGCGAGAGGGGTTAATTTAATTCTTTTAAGTCTCGCGTCGCTTTCGTCGCGAACTCTTTCGACAAGCCCGTTTTTTTCCATAAGCTTTAATATCTCGGTCATTGTCGGGCGGCTTACCGAAAATTGCTTTTCGATATCGCGCTGATAAACGTTTTTATCTCTGTTATCGTATAAATAACCTATTACCCAGCCGTGAGTGCCGGTACATTTTTCGGTTTGATGCTTCGCCTTGCCCGCCTCTACGGCGCGCTTTATTCCGACCGAAAGCGTTCGTATTCGGAAGCCGACGGTTTGCTCGCGCTTCATAATTATTAGCCTCCTAACAATTAGTACCCTAACATTTTATCATTAATAACCCTATTGTCAATAGTTAGCGGAGAAAACATTGTAAACAATTCTTTAAAAACTTAAAAGGCTTGAAATTCCTTATATTTCCAAAGGGTATAAAGATTGAAAAACGTCGAAATTTGTGTTATTATGTTTATATATCTGTTTTCGGAGGGAAAAATGCTTAAACGTCTTGTAACGCTTTTGCTTTGTGCTTCTTTAATATTGTTGATAACCCCCCTTTCGTCCTTCGCGCCCGAGGTAAGCGCCGACGAATATAACTTCGGCGACCGTATTTTATACGGCGGTATTGCCGTAGACGTCGGGGATGATATCTATTACTCCGAAAACGGTAGTATTTTTAAGAAAACTCCCGACGGAAAAATCGATTTTATCGCGCCCTATAACGCGAAATATCTTAATTATTATAACGAAAGAATTTGGTTTATTTCCGATAATTCGGTCGTTTCAATCGCCCTTGACGGAAGCGACGTGAAAGCTCTTTATAAATCCGACTCCGAGATAACCTGCCTTTACGTCGCAGAGAATAAGATATTCTATCTTAACGGCAACGCTGTTTGTACATATTCAGACGGAAGAGAGAAAATTCTCTTCGAAAGAGAGGGAATCAAGGGATTCGTACCCCTTTCGGACGGAAGCTTCAAATGGGTCGAGTCCAACCCCGATTATAAATATATCGACCCCTCCTCGGGAGAGGTGTTCGAGCATACCGCCGACGAGTTTATCTCGTATATAGCGACACCCGATACCGAAAAGGACGAGGATATCCTCTTCGACAGCGCGAGCTGTAATTCCTACGATACCGAAGCTACCGAAGAAGCCTCGACCTATAACGGCCCCTACGTTCAGGTCGGCGACGTTACGCTTCCGCTTGAAAACCATATGCCGGGAACCTTCTTTTCGAAAAACGGTCGTGCGTGTACCTGCCATAACACAAGCTCGAATTATTGTATTCTTTCGGTCGGAAACTGTAACTGTATGAGATATTATCCTACGGGATACAGCGAGACCTGCGAGATCGACCTTCTCGGTGCTCAATGCTTTGCTTTTGCGCGAATGGTGTTTTATACCTGCTTCGGATTTATCGACCATCCGATGAACCAATCGCTTTATTATAACGTCGGCGGACTTTCGAGCGGCGCGGTCACCGCCAACAGCGTCAAGGCGCTCTTCCAAAAGGCGGGCACAGGCGCTCACGTACGTCTTTCGGCGGGACATTCTGTTTCGATACTTACTATGGACGAGGATTTTGTCGTTATCTACCACGGAAACGCGGGCGGTAACGGTGTCACGGCTCAACCCTGTATCGTTTCGACGAGAAGATATACTTGGGCGGAGTTTGCCGCGGGCGCGGCAGCTAAGGGCATCGACTATGTAAATATGCCCTATAACCACCCCGATTCGGAGGTTATCGCGACGAAAAAAGAGGTCGGATTTTACCGCCTCAATTCCAATCTTAATCTTCGTGCGGAAAATAATACCCAATCCGAATCGCTTACGATAATCCCGAAAGAAGCGATAATTCCCGTTACCGAAATCGACGGATTTTGGGGAAAGACCGTTTATAACGGTGTAGAAGGTTGGGTGTTCCTCGAATATACGACCTTTTATTCCCACCTCGGAATTTCCCCGTCGGGCAACGTTTTTAAGCTCGGCGAGGACGGTTATTTAAGAGGAGCGGTATGGGAGCTCGATACGGACGCGTTCGCCGAGCATTTTGACCGCCAGAATATTTCGGTCACCGACCCCGACGGTAATCCTCTCGATAAAAATGAGCGCATCGGTACGGGATATACCGTGTCGATAACTATCGACGGCGAGATAATCGACAGCGCGACGGTATGTATAGCGGGCGACCTTAATTCCAACTCCCGCCTCGACGTCGGCGATTATTTAATACTCCGCGCCTCGGTTCTCGGGAAATATACCCTTTCCTCCGACCAAGCCGCCGCGGGCGACGCTAACGGCGACGGAAAGATCGACGCGTTCGACTATGCGATTATAAAGCGGTATTTCTTTAATCCCGATATAACGCTTTTCGAAAACTTCGGGTAACAAAAAGCGGGCGTATTATACGCCCGCGTATATATTAAATTAAAGTTCGCTCGACAGGAACTTTATCGACCGCTCGTCCGAATCCTTCGATTCACCCCAAGGAAGATCGTCGAATCGGTAATCGAATTTCTTGCAAAAGAGCGAAACGTCGTCCTTAAGGCTGTCGAGATAAGCGGTAACCTTACCGTTTGCGGCTCGAACAAGCTCGGCGTAATCGTCCTTCGAGAGAACTCTCTTCGCCGCGAGCATATATTCGCGGTAATGGGGAAGGCAGAAATAACGTACGTTTTCAAACGATGCGCGGAAATCCTTTTCCTCGTTATAAAGATAGGACGCCGTGGTGTACATTTTCGAGATTTTGTCCTCGATACGGTCACAAACGTAACAGGATGATTCGAGTCTTTCTATACGTCCGACGCTCTTCGCGGCGATGTCGCGCGAGAAAATATTACCCGTTTTAACCTCTTTTTTAAGCGATTCTAGATGACTTTCGAGCATAAGCGCGAGACCGAGTCGGTTTTTCATCGAGAACATTTTGGTATAATGACGCTGACAAAATCCCTTGTCGTTGGTTTCCTGACGTATATCGGGCTCCATCATCGACGCGCCGAGAATTATTTCGAGCTCATCGCGCTCGAGCTTTTCGCGTAATGCGCAAAAGGGGCATCGGTGGGGATTATTTGAAAACGCTTCGGTGACCGGTATGGTATATATATGTTCCTTCAAAATACGGCTCCTTTAGAGGCTTTTTATTTATTATACATTAAACAAAACGAAAATACAAGAGGCAGATAATATGAAGCTTACCTCTCTTGAAAACGGAATATTATTGGAAGAGATCGAGAACTTCGACCCCTTCGTTTCCTGTGAATGCGGTCAATGCTTCCGCTTCGAAAGGCTCGGAGAGGATGAATATTCGCTCGTCGCTGCGGGAAGAAACCTCTTTATCGAACGCAAGGAAACGGGCTGGCTCTTCCGCGGAATAGACGAAGGCGCGTTCAGAAGGGACTATATCCCCTATTTCGACCTCGACCGCGACTACGGTGCGATCATCAAGCGATATGAATACGACAAAACCGTATTTGATGCGGCGTCGGTCGGCGGCGGAATAAGAATTTTCCGCCAAGACCCTTGGGAAACGCTTATTTCCTTTATAATATCCCAAAACAACAACATTCCGCGAATAAAAAAGATTATCAATTCGCTTTGCGAGCTTCTCGGCGAGGAGAAGGACGACGTTTACCTTTTTCCGACCGCCGAAAGTATAGCCAAAGCGGGGATCGAGGGGCTTGCGCCGATCAAAAGCGGGTTCCGCGCGAAATATATCGTGGACGCCGCCGAAAAGGTTCTCTCCGGCGAGGTTTGGCTCGAAAGAATTCAAAACAGCGATTATCCCGACGCGCTCGAGGAATTAAAAAAGATAAAAGGTGTCGGCGATAAGGTCGGAAACTGCGTTCTTCTTTTCGGATTTGGATTTTACGAGGCGTTTCCTATCGACGTTTGGGTAAAGCGCGTTATTGAAAAATATTACGGAGAGGATTTTGACGCGCGTTCGTTCGGTGAATATGCAGGTATTGCACAACAATATTTGTTTTATTACGAGCGAAGTATCAGCATAAAGGATCAAAACTAAATAAAGTCAAAACTGCTTCTTAACGTTTCATTAAGAAGCAGTTTTTTCATATTGAATTTCCGGCGACGTATGCGGTGGAAAACGCGATTTGGAGGTTGAATCCGCCGGTATAGGCGTCAACGTCCATAATCTCGCCCGCGAAGTAGAGTCCCGAAACGAGCTTTGAGCCCATAGTCTTCGGGTCGATCTCACGGCAATCCACACCGCCGCCCGTGACGATAGCCTCGTCGATGGGACGGGTTCCGACGATACGGACGTGAAGCGATTTCATAAGCGAAAGTATCCTCGCACGCTGTTCCTTGGTAAGCGCGTTAAGGCGAGTTTCGGGCGGAATTTCGGTAAGGCGTATAAACGGCTCTATAAGCTTTGAGGGGAGGAGCGCCGAGAACGCATTTTTGAGCTCGCGGTTCGGAATCTCGGAAAAATCGCGAAGCAAGCGTTTGTCGAGCGTTTTTTCATCGAGCGCAGGCTTCAAATCGATATACATATCGTAGGGATAATCGGTTTTAAGATAGGACGACGCCGAGAGGATAACGGGACCTGTTACACCGAAATGGGTGAACATCATCTCGCCCTGCTCCTCGTAAAGCGTTTTTTTGTTTTTATCGGTGAATTTAATTCCGACGTTTCGTAACGACAATCCCATACAGTCGCGGCAGAGCTTATCCTTCGAAACAAGCGGAACGAGCGACGGGCGTATCGCCGTTATCGTATGACCGACGCTTTGAGCGAGCTTATGACCGCTTCCGTCCGAGCCTGTACGCGGATAGGAGCTTCCGCCGCAGGCGAGAATAACGTTGTTCGCACGTAATTCCTCGCGTCCGCAACGTACGCCGATAATTTTACCTTCCGTAACGATAAGCGAGGTAACGTTACCCTTGCGGATAGTAATACCCATTGTTTCGCAAGCCGTAACAAGTGCGCGGGTAATATCGTTGGCTTTATCGCTTACGGGAAAAACACGGTTTCCTCGCTCGACCTTCGTGGGTACGCCCATGCTTTCGAAAAAGGCGATCGTATCCTCGGGCGAAAAACGAGATATCGCGCTCATAAGAAAGCGCGGGTTGGCGATAACGTTCGAAAGAAATTCCTCGCGGTCGCACATATTCGTGAGGTTACATCTGCCCTTGCCCGTAATATCAAGCTTTTTACCGCATCGGTCGTTCTTTTCGATCAATAGAACCGAGTTGCCGTTCAACGCGGCGTTATACGCCGAAAACAGTCCCGCGGGACCGCCTCCGACTACGATTACATCATATATTGTCATAAACGTCGTTCTCTTCCCAAATTCGTTCGAGCCCCTCGAATCTCGACGCGGTCTTTTTGGGGTCGCGTCTTCCGATCTCAAGGAGTATGGCGTTGACGAGAGAAAGCGGAGCGGCGAGCGAATCGACGAAGGTGTTGCTTTCGGTCTCGGCAAAAAGAGTTATATCGGCGGTCTTTGCGATAGGACTGTGAACGCTGTCGGTAATACCGAGAACGGTCGCGCCTACACGCTTCGCAAATGCGAGAATATCCAAGGTAAGACGTGAATATCTCGGGAAGGTTATTCCGAGTACGACGTCGCCCTTTTTAACCTTGAAAAGCTGGTCATAAACCTCGCTTCCGATAACCGTATGAACTATTTGCACGTTATCGAAAAGAATAGAGAGATAGAAATTCATAAATATCGCGAGGCTCGCCGAGCTTCGCGCGCCGACGATATAGATATTTTCGGCGTTTATTATCGCGTCTACAAAGCGCTCGAAGGATTCCTTGTCGGTCGAGGCAAGCGTCTTTTTGATGCTTTCGATATCGGAATTAAAGCTTTGGGCAAGCGCATCCTCTCCGAGTCGGCTTTTCGAAAGCTCCATACGCTGAACCGAGGTAAGCTTACTTCTTGCGGCATATTTAAGAGCGGATTGAAGCTCGGGATATCCGTCGAATCCAAGCTCGGTGGCGTATCTTACTATCGTGGATTCCGAAACTCCGACGGTCTCGGAAAGCTTTGCGGCAGTCATATACGCCGCGGCGGCATAGTTCTCGATAAGATATTCGCCGATCTTTTTTTGACCCTTTGAACAATGCGAAAGCTTTTCTTCTATCGCGGCTAAAACGTTAACGTTCATTAATGGACCTCATAAGCGAAAAACGGCGGAAACGCCGTTTTTCATCATATATTAGAAGTTGATTTTGGATTCGATGTAGGAACGAACCTCGGCGATAGGCATTCTTACCTGCTCCATAGTATCACGGTCACGGATGGTTACGCAGTTATCCTCGAGCGAATCGAAGTCATAGGTGATACAGAAGGGAGTACCGATTTCGTCCTCACGGCGGTAACGCTTACCGATCGAGCCGGATTCGTCGTAATCACAGGGGAAGTACTTGCAAAGCTCGTTTGCAAGCTCGTGAGCCTGATCGCCGAGCTTCTTCGAAAGAGGAAGAACCGCCGCCTTGAAGGGAGCGAGAGCGGGGTGGAAGCGGAGTACGGTACGAATATCCTCAGCGCCGTCCTTGCCGATGTTTTCTTCGTCGTAAGCGTCAACGAGGAATGCGAGAACCGAACGCTCTACGCCGAGCGAGGGCTCGATAACGTAGGGGATATATCTTTCGTTCTTTTCCTGATCGAAATAGGTCATATCGTTGCCCGAGGTGTTCTGGTGCTGAGTAAGGTCGTAGTCGGTTCTGTCGGCTACGCCCCAAAGCTCGCCCCAACCGAACGGGAAGAGGAATTCGAAGTCGGTAGTAGCCTTCGAATAGAAGCAAAGCTCCTCGGGATCGTGGTCGCGGAGACGGAGATTTTCTTCCTTGATGCCGAGAGAGAGAAGCCAATCGCGGCAGAAGCCTCTCCAATACTCGAACCATTCAAGGTCGGTACCGGGCTGGCAGAAGAATTCAAGCTCCATTTGTTCGAATTCGCGTACGCGGAAGATAAAGTTACCGGGGGTAATCTCGTTACGGAAGCTCTTACCGATCTGACCGATACCGAAGGGGAGCTTCTTACGAGTGGTACGCTGAACGTTAGGGAAGTTTACGAAAATACCCTGAGCGGTTTCGGGACGGAGATATACGGTGTTCTTCGCGTCCTCGGTAACGCCCTGGAAGGTTTTAAACATAAGATTGAATTGACGGATATCGGTGAAGTTGTGCTTACCGCAGGTAGGGCACTTGATATTCTTTTCTTCTACGAAATCCTTCATTTCCTGCTGAGAGAAAGCGTCGATGGGCTTTTCGAGGGTATAACCGTTTTCGGCACACCAATCCTCGATAAGCTTGTCAGCGCGGAAGCGCTCCTTACATTCGCGGCAGTCCATAAGGGGATCGGAAAATCCGCCGAGGTGACCCGAAGCAACCCAAGTTTGGGGATTCATAAGAATAGCCGGGTCAAGACCTACGTTGTAGGGGTTTTCCTGAACGAACTTTTTCCACCAAGCGCGCTTGATATTATTTTTAAGCTCTGCGCCGAGGGGGCCGTAGTCCCAAGTATTTGCGAGACCGCCGTAAATTTCGCTGCCTGCGAAAATAAAGCCTCTGCCCTTACAAAGCGCGACTAATTTGTCCATTGTTTTTTCGGTATTTTTCATTATTGATCCTCCCGATTATTAGGAATACATACAAATTCAAAATATTATACAATAAATAATAGGCTTTTGCAATAGTTTTTTTGGTTTTCCTTCACTCGGTATAATACCGTTTTTCGTTTGTTATCCTTTTTAAATCCGGAGAAGTGAGCGCGTAGCAGAATGACGCAGAATGGAAAATAAAAAGAGGTGGAAACCCCACCTCTTTTCATATACAATAAAATATTCGTGTTTTTCGGGGACATGTGCCTCGAAAAATACTCCTATG
>JAZRLT010000014.1:0-14451 GCA_045646995.1 Eubacteriales bacterium
ACAATTAGGGGCTACAACTCCTTGGCTCACAGAACGACATGGCTACGATCCGACTTCGGTTCCGGCCGTAAATATTCTTCGGTAGAGGAAATGGAAAAAGCCGAGGGCGTGGATATTATGAGCCCCTCAAAGCTTCCCGAGAATGTAACGATAAAAAGCATTGACGTGCATATGAGTGTAATCGGGGATCTGAGTATTGGTATATCGACTAACGATATTAACGTTTTGATTTTGGTGGACACGAATGCAAAGGGCGAAGACGATTGGGTAAAAAACGGCACCGATTACGAGAAAAACGGAGTAAAATACCATGTCGATAGCGTGGACGGCAAATATATAGCGACGGCATATCATAACGGCGATTGTTACTATATCAGCGCAAAAAGCTATGACGATTTGATTTTGATTATAGATAGTATGGAGAAATAAAATGAGAAGAATAATATCTGTTTTAATTAGCTTGTTTATTCTTGCGTCCTTCGCTTGTACGGCGGTCTCCGCTGTCGGCGATGGCAATACTTACGTTTTCGAAACCGAAGATACCCACTATACCGTCGTATTTACCGGCGGTGATGATCTTACCGAGGAGCAGGAAAGAATCATCGCCGAAAAATTGGTCATCGGCTCTGACGACGGCGCGCAGACCTACGGCTTGGGCTGTACTCTTTTCGGCCACGATTATTTATATAAGACCGTCGATGTAGTTACCCATAAAGCAAGGACTGCTTCTCCGAGATGCAAACGAGATACGTACGAAATTAAGTACTGCGAGGACTGCGACTATACCGAAGAAACCTTGATGTACAGCTCATATATTTACTGCTGCAACTAACGCAAGGTGAATAAAAAGATTGAAGAAAATCGGTTCGGGAAATTTATCGCCGAAAAGCGTAAAGGCTCGAACCTTACGTTAAGGGAGCTTTGCCGAAAGCTGTCGGTTACGCCTTCGTTTTTGAGCAAGGTCGAGAGCGGTGAACGACCCGCCCCGTCGGGCGAGCTTCAATCGGCTATCGCCGACGTTCTCGGGCTTACCGAATCGGAGCGGAACGAGCTTTTCGATCTCGCGGCGGAAACAAAGCGCGACGGTACGCTTCCTTACGATATATCGCGTTACGTAAGTGACGACGATGAGCTCAAAGCCTTTCTCCGTAAGGCTTTAAAGAATGGAGTTAAAGGCTCGGATTTGCTTAAGCTTATCTGAACCTTCGCTGTTGTAATAAACGCCGTTTGATTCATTTACTTTTGCAATTTTTCAAAATACATATCATTAAATTTCCACTTTTCTGCTTCCTTTAAAAAGATCGCGGGACCTCCTTTTGGTAGGCCCCGCGTTTTTCCGTTTTGGCGCGTCAGGGAGGGATTCTCCGTTCGCTATCACGGCTTGCCGCATTATTCCATAATGCTCACGCCGTTTCGCTCACTCCCCTGTGGCGGTAAAAACGTGCCCCCGACACGTTTTTCCTCGCCCTTCGAATCCCCTCAAATACCAAAAGAAAAAGGACACATACCGTGTCCTTTTATCTTTTGGCGCAGAGGGAGGGATTCGAACCCTCGTGTGGTTTCCCACAAACTGATTTCGAGTCAGCCCCGTTATGACCGCTTCGATACCTCTGCATAAATTTATGAATATTAAGTTGTATTAGAAATTATTGCTTTATGTATCGGGGCGCCCCGTTATGTCCGGTTTGCGGTGCCCGCAATTTCACGTTCGCTGAACGCTCACGAAATTCCGACCGCGGCACGAACTCATCCTCGCTTGATCTGTCTCTGACAGCGCTCGGATTCGTTCCCGCTTCGATACCTCTGCATATATTGCAAAAACCGTAAGGCTTTTACGGATTTTGAACCGCGAGGTATATTGTACCACGGCAAAACGGTTTTTGCAACAGTTTTTTGAAAAAACTTGAAATATTATTCTTTTCCTTGTTTTCAGTTAAGTAGCCATATTCCCAAATTAAGATATCCCGCAAACGCTACCCAAATAAGGTAGGGAACGAGCAGATATCCCGCGGTTCTGTCGATAGCATCAAAAGCGCGCTTGGTAAGAAAAATCAATATCCACAACGCGGCGAGCCATACGAATGCGAAAATATACTCCTCGAGGTTGAAAAAAATAATACTCCAGAAAAAATTAAAGACGAGCTGAATTCCGTAAAGAGTAAGAGCGCTGTTACGTTTGTCGCCCGTTGTTATCGACGTCCATATACGGTAGGATGCGAGCCCCATAAGCACGTACAAAATCGTCCAAGCGACGGGGAATAACCAAGCAGGCGGTGCGAGAAACGGCTTTTTCAGCGATGCGAAGTCAGCCATTGAATCCATAGTGAGAAGTGACGACAGCAGACCGACGCCCAAAGGTACGGCAACGGCGACAGCAAGCTTTTTCCAATCGATTTTCATAAAAAACACCTCCGCGTTATTATACGGAGGTGTCGGCTGTGTTATGACTGATTACACGGAATTACATTATGGAATCGATATTCCATTCCGCTACGATATATATTACGTAGTCGGGGGATTGATATCTAAGGGATGCGATATCCCAAGTATAATCCCACATTCCCTTATAATAGGTATTGTTTGCGCGTTCGGCGATTATATCGTAAATTTGGGTCGAATAGGAGTCGCGCATAACGGTTATGTTGGGAAGGCTTGAGCGGTAGGTGCTTATAGTGTTTTCCCAAGTGACCTGATCGCTGTAACAAAGCATCTGGCTCGAACGGTATCGCGGAACCGAGGTGATGCTCGAGTGGGCATCAAAGCCGAAGGTGCGGTAATACGCGTATTCCTTAACGGTAGCTTGAGGCATATGGAGATAATAGGTCATGTCGCCGCTTTGATAGTAATCGGGGTTCCAATTAAACTCGTCGATCTCGCGGGGCTTCGCGTCGGGGAATTTCTTCGAAATATGATCGAAAAGTGCGTCGTAAGCGACGTACGCGCCGTAGTCCGCCCAATGGCTGTCGAGCTTGTAATAAAGGGTCATTTCGTCGTTTTTGTGCTCGGCGAATATCGATTTGAGATCGATTACGGTAGCACCGCCTGCCGAAAGAGCCTCCATAGTGCGGTCAAGTCGGGTCGGACCGCTCGCCGGCTTGTATTGCTCGGGAACGAGCTCGGGATAAACCGTCATAGCCGAGGGCACGATAAGATAAACTATTTCCGCGTCGGGGTTGATGTTGCGGAGCTGGTTTATGCGGGTTTTGGTTTTGTTGGTGAGCGCGGTGTATCTGTATTCCGGGTAGTTGTTAGTGCCCTGAAAATCGGGAAGCATCTTTTGGAAGAAGAATTGGAAGTTCTTTCCCGTAACTACCGGCCACATATCTGCCGATTGTGTTTTGGGGCGTGCGGTGCATTTCAAAGTGGATAAAACCTCGCCGTCGCGGGTCTGGGTGAGCTTTACGGCGGTGGAAGCAGAAGTGCATTTTAATCTTAAAGAGAACCAACCCATATAGGATTCGGAGGTTACGGTTTCACCGCTGCATTCCGCGGTTATTGTAGCACCGTCCTCACAACGTCCGACCATAGCGAAGTAGGGCTTTTCGGAGAAGGTGCAGTAAAGAACCTCCATAACTCCGTCGCCCGTCGATTCGGGGGGTGCATCGGGAACGTCATTATTATCGGCGTCGTTGTCTCCGCCGTTGTCTCCGCCGTTGTCTTTCGAGCTTTCATTTTTTTCGGGCTCGGAGCCGTCGGCGTTACTGTCCTTGTTGTTGCTTGCTTCGGATTTGCTGTCGGTATCGGAAACGTTCGCCGCCGCAGAGCTGTTGTCCGATTGGGCGGACTCTTCGGTGCAGGATGCGAGGAATAAGGTTGCCGCGAGCAGCACGATCGCAATCGCGATTAAAAACTTTTTCATAATAGCCTCCGTAACTTATCTTACTTTTTTCAAATCGTTTGTTGTTATAAGGTTTTCGGTGTTGTAAACTATCAATACGGCGTCGGCGTTGTATTCTTCCGATATTGCGCTTATATTGAGGTTGGATTTAAGATCGACCGCGACTATATCGTATTCTCTTGCGAGGAAGGGAATAAGACAATTCGCGAAGGAATCTTTGGCGATAACGAGAGTTTCGCGCGAAACGTTATTTTTTGTTATCGTCGTAAGATTATGGGTTCCGTCGAGGAACACCGAATATTTATCGCTCGTTTCGAGATGAGCCCGTTCGTAAAAACCCGTAAGCGTCTCTCCGTCGGCGGTTACGTTATATTCACCGTCGTCGGGAAGATGCCAAATTTCCAAAACGTCCTTTTTATAGAACGGAAAATTTGCTCTTGCCGCTGTGGTTCCCGAAAATGACTCGACTTGCTCGATTTCAAATTCCGAAATCGGTATTATTTTATCCGTCTTGCCTAATTGCTTCATAATGTCGCAATAGGTGTAATACGCTCCGAGCGTCGTCCAATGGTGGTCGGTGCGGTAATAAACGTATTCGCCGTTTTCGTATCGCTCGCGAAGCGGGGAGAGGGTATTGATAAAACCGCTTTTTTCTGAAAAGGTGTCGTTCATAAGCTCGAACACCGAGTCCCCGTCGGGGCGGTCGTATCCGAATTGGGAATCTGCTATATCGACCGTTCGCGGGGGTATGACGGTTATTAAAGGAACGTCGAGTGTTTCCGAAAGTCTGTTTACGCCCGTAAGTCGAGATTCGATTACGGAATTGTCTATTCTGTCGGTGTCTTGGACTATTTCGATAGCGCTTATGTAAAAATCAAAATCCTTTACTGCGAGCTGATCGTAGCTGTAAAGAACGCCGTTGTTTTCGCCTTTTAAAAGCGCAAGCTCGGACGCGCCCTTCAGCTTTACGAAGGCATCGCGGAGAGGGAACTGATCCGAGAAATAAAGATTGATCTTTTCGGCAAATTCACCCGAAAAGAAGGATTCCTTGCTAAAACTCGGCGCTTGCTGGAGATGACGGTTTTCCTGCTCGGAAAAGTCGCGGTCGGGAATGATCAAAAACGCGACCGAAAATATGCCGACGATGGCACAAAAGAAAATTACTGTCAGAAGATCGTAAAGCTTTTTCATAACCGCACCTCCTTAAAAAATGTAATACAGGAAGGGCGAAAAGCTGTTATCGACCATATATGAAACACATACGATGAACAGCACCGCCGACCCGAAGGGTATTACTGCCTTTGCCGCGGGAATCCGCTCGATTATTTTTCCGAAAACTGTTTTCGGAAGGGGCGTACATCCCAAAGCGCATACCGCAATAAAGGGAAGCAGCGATAAAAGCTTGTAACCGACGCCTGCGTTTATAAATTCGGCGCCGATTCCGAACATATTCTGAAGCGACGACCATATCACCGAGAGGTCGCTATGGAAGAATATAGTCCAACCGAATCCGATTATTAAAAGCGAGTAAATATGAGCAACGGGCGGGACCTTCGATAAAAGCTTTCCGAGGAACGCCTTTTCGACAATCAAAAACACCCAGAAATAAACGCCCCAAAGTATGTAATTCCAATCGGCTCCGTGCCAAAATCCCGTCAAAAACCAAACGACCGCAAGATTGAAAAACGCTCGCGCCTTGCCGACGCGGTTTCCGCCGAGGGGAATATAGATATACTCACGGAACCAGGTTGAGAGGGTTATATGCCACCTTCTCCAAAAATCGGTTATGCTTTTCGCGATATAGGGATAATTGAAGTTTTCGACGAATTCAAATCCGAGCATTCTTCCGAGTCCGATAGCCATGTCCGAATATCCCGAGAAGTCGAAGTAAATATGGAAGGTGTAGAAAATCATTACCATCCAAGTGCCCGCGACGGTGGGAGAAAAGATTTCGGCGGCTTCGAGCGCCTCGGCGGCTGATGCGGCGGCATCGCCGAGAATAAGCTTCTTCGAAAGACCTATTATAAAGCGGTTTGCGCCGCTTGCGAATTTCGAAACGGTTTCCTTTCTCGATTCTAATTGGTCGCATACGTCCTTGTAACGTACGATAGGCCCTGCAATTAGCTGAGGAAATAAAGTCACGTAGGTTCCGAACGGAACGAATTTCTTTGCGAGAGGGACCTCACCGCGATAAAGGTCTATCGAGTAGGACATTATCTGGAAGGTATAGAACGAAATGCCGACGGGAAGCGTAAGCCCTTCTATTGTGGAAAAACCGATGTTTTCAGCGAAAAAGTTGTAATATTTAAAGAACAAAAGAAACGATAGATTTCCTGTGATGGAAACGGTCAAAAACAGCTTGGCAAGCCGTTTGTTTGAATTTCGAAATTTCTCGATAAAAAATCCGAAGGCATACGCGATTACTATCGATGCGAGCATCAAAAGTATGTAAGTGGGCTCGCCCCAACCGTAAAACGCGAGAGAAACGACGAAAAGAACGAGGTTTCGGAGCTTCAACGGTGATATGTAATAAACCGCGAGAGTTATCGCGAGATATGCGAAAATAAATATCAAAGAAGAGAATACCATAATTGATTCCTTGTCGTTTTTTAATAGATTAAGGGGTGAATGTTATGGATTTTTTAGGTTTACAAAAACAATATACCACATCTTGCGTAAAATTTGAATATTTTTTTTGTAAATATTAAAAAGAAATAGAGAATCATTGACATAAAGGTAAAAAAATAGTATCATAAATGTACTAAAAAATTAAGAGGTTTGCCTATGAAACGCTTTTTTGCGCTAATGATTTGTATATTTATGCTGTTTTCCTTTGCTTCGTGTAAATCCGACGATAACGTGTCGGGCGGTGAAAGCAAGGCGGTCGAAGCGGCAAAAACTATTGATATAGAGGCGGAAGCCGACGCTATAATCTCTAAATATTCGCTTTCGGGCGGACTTCGCTATTCCTCGCTTTTGACCGAGGCGGGAAAATATCTCGACGAAACCCTCGTTTTTGATTACTACGACGAGGCTGACTTTGACTCGGTTGCCGCTTACGCGGTGTATATTGACCAGAAAAAGCCGACCTTGCCTTGCGAATTCGGTATATTCGAGATGAAGGACGGCGCCGACGCCGAATCCTTCAAGAGCTTCTTGGAGGCTCGCATAAACGCAAAGATAGAAAACGCGAAGTCTTATCCCTCGGTCGATACCGAGCCGTTAAAGACCGCGAAGTTCAATATAATAGGTAAATACGTTTGGTATTGCGCCGTCAAGGGCGGAAACGATGATATAAATTCTACGCTTGAAGGGAAGTTGAAATAATGATACGTCATATAGTTATGTTTAAATTTCTCGAAACTGCCGAGGGAAGAACCAGAAAAGAAAACGCCGAGATTGCCGCAAAAATGCTTCGCGATCTTCAGGGCAAGGTGCCTACTCTCGTCAGTTCTGAGGTCAAGCTTGACACTTCCTCGCCCGAAACGGGAAATTACGACTTGGTGCTTACCACCGAGCATAACGATTGGCAGGGCTTGAAGGACTATGCTGTTCACCCGCTCCATTTGGAGGTTGCCGAATTTATGAAGGGTGTGCGCGAAAGCCGCGCTTGCGTGGATTATGAGTATTGATGCCGTTTGCGAAACCTGCGAGTTCGCGCGGATTGATGAGGAAACCGGCGATATCGTATGCGACGCGCTCCTCGACGAGGATGAAATGGTCGATTTTATGTCCCGAGGCGGAGATAGGTGTAAATATTACCGCTTCTACGACGAATATAAAATGGTCCAAAAGCAAAATTAATTCGAAACGGGAGGAAAACGTATGAAAAAATGTACTTCGTGCGGGGCGGAATTTGATTCTTCGGCGGTCTTTTGCGGTAATTGCGGCGAAAGACTTTCGGAAAATGCTCCCGAGGTCGTTGATGAAAATGCTCCCGAGGTTGCTTGCGAAGCACCGAGTTATCCCGAGAACGCTTCTTGCGAGGTGATCGCCGAGGAAATCCTTGAGCCCGAAGAACCGGCAGATAGCGATTCTACGGAGATAAAAACGCTTGATTTCGTAGAGGACTTCGTTTCGGATGAGCCCGAAGCGTTGATTCCCGCTTTCGGCGTATACCGTCCGAAAAAGTACCGCTCGGGTAAATGGTGGAAGGTACTTCTTGCTGTATTTGCGGGTATTCTTGCCGTTATAATGATGTTTGTTACGATGGTTACCGTCTACATTCCTATGTTTACCGTGTCGGAATATTCAAAGGGCGAAATTGCAAACGGAGTATACGTCAATGAGTTTGCCGATCTTTATTTCGAGATGGATACCCGTTGGAAAAATGCTCCGATAAGCGACTACAACGCTTGCGAGTCGGCTAACGGTGAGAATTGCGAATGCGGTCTTTATGCGACGCGTGACAATACCGAGCTCGTCGTTATGTTTATAAGCGGTGCTGACGGAACCGATGCTGAGGATATCCTTGAAAACAGCGCGGAACAGTATAAGGACGAAAAGGCGTTGGAGGATGTCCTTCTCGGCGACGTGCTTCGCGACCACGGAGTGTTGGACGGTACTGCTACCGTAAGTGTTGACGTTGTTTCGGTCGGAAAGATAGAGGATATCGATATTGCGGATTCGGATTACGCGTCCTTTACGGTCGAATACGATATTGTTATCAAGAACAAGGTCTTTAAAAGCGAACAGACGTATAAGACCTACCGTACGCTTTGCGTACGCGTTATAGATGACTACGCCGTGGTTATTCAGGTTACCTCCGATAACGAAAGAGCCGTTGAATCTGCGCTTAAAAGCTTTGAGACAATTCCGTTTGAATATTATTACCAAACCGAATATTACTATGACCTCTCCGACGAAAACGAGGGAGCGTATTAAAAAGTTCTTGACAAAATAAATTTTGAGTGATACACTAAGTGTGCTACCAGAGATAGCACACTTTTGTTTTGAGGTACAGCGATGTTTGTAATCGACAATACTAGCAAAACTCCGATATACGAGCAGGTAAAGACACAGATACTTGCGCTTATTTCGAGCGGAGTGCTTAAACCGGGGGATAAGCTCCCCTCGCTCCGCGCGCTTTCGGCGTCAATGCATCTTAATATCAATACGATAAAAAAGGTGTTTGCCGAGCTCGAGAATGACGGAGTTATCATATCCGTTATCGGAAGCGGAAGCTATATTGCCGATACTGCGTTGAGGAATCCTCAAATACTAAAAAAAGCCGAAACCAATCTGACCGAAGCGCTGCGGTCGGCTAAATCGGCAGGTATGACAAAGGACGAGGTGTTATCTTTGGCGGACGATATTTTCAAGGAGGATTTTTGATGATCGTTTTAGATAACGTTTCGAAAAGCTTTGGTGATTCCAAGGTTTTGAACGACGTGTCTTTCTCCGTCAACGATTGCTCGATATACGGGCTTATAGGATATAACGGCGCGGGAAAGACCACGCTGTTGAATATAATTTCGGGACTGTACAAAGCTGACGGCGGTACTGTCAGCATCGATATCGGCGACAAAAAGATGATACCGTTTGACAATCCCGAGGTCAAGCGTTCGCTTTTTTACGTTACGGACGACCCCTATTATTTTCCCAATTCCAATTTGATCTCAATGAGGGATTTCTATTGCGGATTTTATCCCGAGTGGAGCGACGAGAGCTTTAAAAAGCTTTCCGATCTTTTCGGGATATCCGTAACGAAGAGAATAGGTGATTTTTCAAAGGGAATGAAGCGCCAAGCGGCGATAATTCTCGGTATGTCGGCAAGGCCGCGATATCTTTTGCTCGACGAAAGCTTTGACGGACTCGACCCCAATATAAGAGTTCTCGTAAGCAATCTTCTCGCGGAATATATTGCAGAGACAAACGGCTCGGTTATCGCCGCGTCGCATAATCTTTACGAGCTCGAGAATATCTGTGATACCGTCGGTATGATAAACGGAAATAAAATGATATACTCCTGCGATATAGATGAGCTTAAATCGAAGGCGTATAAATACCGCGTTGCCGTGGACGGAAGGGTTTCTTCCGACGTTGCAAAGCTTTTAAGCCTTAAATTTTTCAAAAATGAAGCGGGAATATATACCTTCCAAAGCTCGGATAACGAGGAAAAGGTAAGAGAGGTCTTTTCGCGTTACGGCGAAATAAAGCTTTTCGAATGCTTCGGAATGTCGCTTAATGAAATATTTGTGTATGAAACGGAGGGTAAAGCCAATGAAATTGAAGGCATATTCGCAAAATAATCCCGTTAAACACCTTGTTTTTCATACCTTAAAGCGATATTTCTGGCTTCCGCTGATAATACTTGTTATCACCGCTATAGCCTTTATCGCGCCCGAAGTGATGAGAGGCGGATCGGCATATTCTCAGGCGTTTGTCGGCTCAAACACCGTTAAATATTTTTTCAAAGCTCACGATATGTGGAAACTGTACCCGTATCTGCTTATGTTCGTGTCCGCGCTGTCGGCGTTCGTTGCGTTTTCGTTTCTATTTAAAAAGAAAAGCGCGAGCGTGATGATGATCACGGGCGTTTCGAGAGCTGCGCTGTTTATCACGAAGTATGTTTTCGGACTTGTATCGGTGCTTGTACCGACGTTTATAAGCTTTGTTTTACTTCTTTCGATGGCGGCTTCCTACGTTGGTGACGGGGTTGTATTCGGCGAATACACTCCGTATATGCTGTTCATCTTCTTCGGTATTATCGTTTATTCGTATACCGTGGCGGTCATATCGGCGGTGCTTTGCGGAAGAATGCTGGAATTTTTCGCCGTTTGCGGAGTTATGTATTTCGGCGTTATGGGTTTGATGCTGTTCTCGATAACGATGCTCGCGTCATTCCTTCACGGCTTCGCTTATGCGATGAGGGTAGATTCGCTTCTGCCTTATACCGTCGAAACCTTCTTCGACGATTACTCCTTTCTTTCGGTCAATACGCTCTTTAAGACCGCCTTCGCGGATTACCCCTATACGGGTTATCCTGTTGCAGAAGACCCGGCTCTCGATTTCGGGGTGTACGTCCCCTCGATCGTTTGGCTTATCGTAATCGCATTGCTTCTTATCCCGCTTGCTTTGCTCATCTTCAAAAGACGTAACAGCGAGTTTGACGGAAAACCGAACGGCAACAAGATCGTTTCGGTTGTCTGCACGGTGATCATCGCATTAACGGTGTCGTCTCTCGTTATGCTCGGCGGGGTCTCGATTATATCCTGCGCGGGCGGTCTTGCGATTTTCGCGGTGCTCTGCTTTACGATATACGCATTCTTTGAGGGAGGTATAAGAACAGCCTACCGCTCGTTCAAATTCGCGTTGCCCTGTATGGCGGCGATATGTGTGATCGGTCTTGCGCTTTATATCGACATATTCGGCTATTCGTCTAAGGTTCCCGATATTGATGAGGTTGAGTCGGTAACCGTTTCCTACGAGGGAAACAAAATGTATTTCAGCGGCGGAAGTCATATGTCGGGTATGGGAAATATCACGGCCACGACGATGGATTTTGATTCTTATCCCGCGCTTACGAGCAAATCGGATATAAAAACAGTTACCGATATCCATAAAAAGCTTATTGAGGACGGCTCGCGTGTAGTGTCCGACTCGAACGAAAGCAATTATTCCGATACCGTTGTTTATGCCGATTATTATATCGTATATAAGCTTAAAAACGGTGACGAGCTGGTACGCTGTTACCCCCAAATGAAGCTCTCGACGCTTTATCAGACGCTTGCGGTCGATGATACCGAGGCTTATAGGGATAACCGTAAAAAACAGCTTGAGGACCTTTTACGATTCTCGTATAAGTATAATCCCAATGCAGAGCTCAGCTACGAGGGCGTAACGCTTTATATTTCCGACAATATGGCGTCCACGGTGACACCGCTCGACCTGACCCCCGCAGAGGTAGGTGAGCTTGCCGAAGCGTTGGCGCACGATAAATCGAAAGCGGGCTTTGAAGCATTGAACCATCCTTCCGAGGAGTGCGTAGGCGTCATCTGGACGAGGAGTACACATACCGACGGAGAAATCACGGACGTTCACGGTCCCGTTTGCGTATACAAATGGGATACCGAAACAGTTTCGTGGCTTGCCGAAAAGGGACTTGATAAATATTTCGAGCCGAAATACACTATAAAATCTATTTTGATTTACGATCAGGACTATTTCGGAACACGTATGACGAGCGATTCTATCGACAGATATTTTATGAGAGATTACGCTCCCGGCTCATTTTACGGCAACGAGCCCGTGGGACCGTCGGTTTCGGTTGACGAAAAGGATTTTGACGAGGTGCTCGAAAAATGCCGTTTGCAATGCTTTATGGACGGCGGAAAACGTTTTGCGCTCATTACTCTAGTGAACGCTGAGGGTAAGGAATTAAGAGTTACCAAATACATAATGGAATAAATGATAAAAACAAGGCAGAAAGTGGTTTTTCTGCCTTGTTTTTCTTGTTGTTTCGGAGCGTATTTTTTGTCGAAAAGAGTTGAAAAATCGAAAGGATTGTGTTATCATAAGCTGAATATGTATATATTATGAATGAAAATAAAGCGTAGAGCGTGTACTGAGAGGTCAACTATGGATAAATATATAATTCTTGCCGACGTTGCTTGCGATATTTCCGAGGAGATAAGAAATTATTTCAAGGTCGAGGACTATATCGAGGGACACGTCAATATAAGCGACGGACGCGATTTCAAGACCAAGCTTGATTGGTCGGAGATCGAACGCGACGATTTCTACAAATGCGTTTCGAGCCGTAAGACAGAGGTCGTTTCCGCTCCCGCAAGTCCCGAGGAATATTATCTCATCTTCAAGAAGTACGCCGAAGAGGGATATAAGATTTTAAGCATGTCGCTTTCCTCTAAGATAAGCTCGACCTATAACGTTGCAAAGGGCGCGGCGGAAAGGGTAAAGGCGGAGATTCCCGAAGCGGTGATTTACGCGTTTGACACCTATAAAATGGCGGGTGCATACGGACTTCTCGTTATGTACGCCCACGAGCTCAAAAACGAGGGCAAGTCCTTCGACGAGGTTATCGAATGGCTGGAATCGAATAAACACCGCGTTCATCAGATGGGTCCCATCGACGACCTTATATTCGTTGCACGCCGCGGCAGAATTACTATGGGCAAGGCGATTATGGGAAGCTTTGCGGGTGTAAAGCCTATGGGCGACTGTAACCGCGACGGCTACGTTTCGGCGCTAAGTAAGGTAAAGGGCATAAATAAGGCTCTTGATGTAACCGTTAAATATATCGAAAAAATGGCTAAAAACGTCGGAGAGCAATATATTCTCGTTTCTCACAGCGACCGCGAGGAATATGCAAACGAGCTTAAAAAGATGATCGAATCCCGCATCGGCGCGAAGAAGGTTTTTGTAAGCGACGTATTTTCGGGAAGCGGTACGAATATCGGCCCCGGTATGCTTGCGGCATATTTCTTGGGTGATGAGATCACAGAAGACCTCTCGGTGGAGAAAAACATACTTAACGAATTGATCTGAAGGATAAATTATGACGAGAAAGATTGATGGCGTATGCTTCAAAAATATGGTAGATTACGCCGTTCGAAATCTTAATATACATCGTAATACCGTAAACCAGCTAAACGTTTTTCCCGTTCCCGACGGAGATACGGGTACGAATATGGTTACTACGATACATAAAGGGCTTCTTTCCGTGGAGGATACGCTTAACGACCTTCCCTCGGTTTCGAAGAAGTTCGCCTCCTCGGTCGTTTTCGAGGCAAGGGGCAATTCGGGCGTTATCGTTTCGCAGTTTTTGAAGGGCGTTTCCGAGCGGTTTCAGGACGCCGAGGACGTCGATGCCGAGTTGTTCATATCTGCGCTCGAGCGCGGTGTGGAGTGCGCTTATTTGTCGGTTGCGACTCCCGTCGAGGGAACTATGCTTACCGTATTGCGCGACGCGACAAACGCGGTGAAGAATGAATTTGACGGAAGCCAGAGCGTTGACGAGGTTATTTCCTCGTTCGTTGTTCACGCGCGTGTGTCGTTGGATAATACCCCCGAGCTTCTCCCCGTTTTAAAGGAATCGGGTGTTGTTGACTCGGGCGGCGCGGGTGTTGTTTACCTTTTCGAGGGTATGCAAAAATATCTCGCGGGTGAGGATCTTGAGGATCTTGAAATGTCCTCCGATTCCGCTTCGGTCGATTATAATCTGTTTGACCGCGAAAGTGTTTTCGATTACGGATATTGCACCGAGCTTTTGCTTCAGCTTCTTGATTCGAAGGAAAGCTTCGATTACGACAGATTTAAGGAATCGCTTTCCGAACTCGGAAATTCCATCGTCGTTTCGGCAGAGGGAAGTAAGGTCAAGCTTCACGTTCATACCATGACCCCTGAAACGGTATTTGAGCTTTGTCATAGATTCGGAGAGTTTCTTTCGGTCAAGGTTGAAAATATGACGGTTCAGCATACCGAGAAAAACAATAAATTTCTCGTTTCGGAATATAAAAACGAAGGCGCGTTTTCTATCGTTGCCGTTGCGTCCGACAGAGCGATGCAGGAGCTTTTCGTTGAAATGGGCGCGGACGTTTCGCTTTGCTGTGACGAGGGTGTTTCTACAAAGGACTATCTCGACGCGTTCGAAA
>JAZRLT010000015.1:0-2716 GCA_045646995.1 Eubacteriales bacterium
GGTATCCCCGCAACCGGTGCTATCGCACGTACCGCGGCTAACATCAAAAACGGAGGCCGTACCCCTATCGCCGCTATCGTACATTCAGTCGTGCTTCTCCTTGTTTTGTTGTTCCTTATGCCCCTCGCAAAGCTTATTCCTATGCCTGCGATCGCGGCTATACTCTTCGTGGTTGCATACAATATGAGCGAATGGCGCAAGTTTAAGAAGATCATCAAAACCGCACCCGTGACCGATATAATCGTTCTCGTTCTTACGTTCGCGCTTACCGTTGTTAAGGACCTCGTAGTTGCTATTGCAATCGGTATGGTCATCGCGTTCCTCTTCGTTATTGTCATCAAGCGTAAGAAAAGCAAGACCGTTGTTGATGACAAGATCAACGACGACGGCTCGGTCGTATACATTCTCGAAGGCGCATTATTGTTCATTACAACCTCTAAATTCGAAAAGCTTACTGTAAACGAGAATATGACTTCTGTTACGGTAGATATGAACGGCGTTACCGCTATCGATACAAGCACATTAAATATGCTTGAAGCCTTCAAAAAGAAGTTCGACGCATTAAACGTTCCCGTAACCTTTATCGGTGCGAACGGTCAGCCCCTTAAAATGATCACCAAAGCAAAAATGATATAAAACAAAAAGTTCTTACGTCATACGACGTAAGACCTTTTTTACATTATTCGTTAAATATTGATCCGAGACTATGCTGAAGAAACGCCGCCGCTTTAGGCGATTTCGGATTTGTGAAGAACTCCTCGGGGGTAGCATCCTCTTCGATAACGCCGTCAGCGAAAAAGACGATCCTGTCGGCAACGCTACGGGCAAATTCCATTTCATGAGTAACCACGAGCATCGTTCTGCCGCGATCCTTAAGCTCTTTGATAACGCGGAGTACCTCTCCGGTTAATTCGGGATCAAGAGCGCTTGTAGGCTCATCAAAACACAAAACAGCAGGTTCTTGAGCCAAGGCACGAGCAATAGCCACACGCTGTTGCTGACCGCCCGAAAGCTGACAGGGATAATTGTCCATTTTTTGCTCTAACCCTACCTCGGAAAGCAATTTTCTCGCTCTCGCTTTGTTTTCCTCGAGAGCCTTTGCTATTGCCTCACGGCGAGCCTTTCCGAAGGGAAACTCGGCGCGGATTTTTTCCTTTGTACGAAGTTGGAGCGGGATATAAACGTTTTCAAGCGCGGTATATTGCGGAAAAAGATTGAATTGCTGGAACACCAATCCCATCTTAAGACGCATAGCGCGGATATCGGCGGGTTTATAGGACCCCTTCGCGTCGAAATGAAATCCGTCTGCGATATCCATCGTACCTTCGTTAGCCATTTCGAGGAAGTTAAGGCAACGCAAAAACGTCGTCTTGCCTCCGCCCGAAGCGCCGATTACAGCGACAACCTCGCCTTCCTCCATCGAAAAATCTATTCCGTGAAGAACGTCGGTGTTACCGAAACTTTTTTTAAGATTATTTACTTCAAGAAACGGCATAATACACCTTTAAATCTTATAGTAGGAAAGCTTGTTCTCCCAATATCTGAACAACAGCGTCAAAGCGCCGACAAAGATAAGGAAGAATACGCCGATATAGAATAACGGCCAAACCATAGCTTTCGAAAGGAACTGCATTTCGTTAACGTAAAATATTTCGGCTACGGCGATAACTCTCGCGAGAGAGGTATCCTTAACGAGAGTAATAACCTCATTACTGATAGGCGCCATAATACGCTTAACTACCTGCATAAGTATAACGTTAAAGAAGGTCTCGCGCGAGGTCATTCCAAGCACGTGAGCTGCCTCGTATTGACCGCGGGGTATACTCTCGATACCGCCACGGTATATTTCGGAGAAATAGCAGGCGTAGTTGAAAACGAAAGCAACCAACGCGGCGATAAAGCGTCCGTTTGTACCGCCGAAAAGTTGGATATCGAACAGCAATCCGGGAACGTAGAACACCACGAAAAGCTGAAGCATAAGCGGGGTACCGCGTATTATCCAAACTACCACTTTACAAAGCCACGCGAGCGGCTTGAACTTCGACATTGAGCCGAAGGAAATGACCAATCCCAAGGGAAGCGCGAAAATAAGCGTTAACGCAAACAGCGCAAAGCTTACGCCAAACCCCTCAAGAAGCCCGAGGGTAACCGAGGTAAAACTCATTTGTCGCTACCGATATTAGGAATAAGGTCGTTGGTAAGACCGTATTTTTCAGCGATCTGAGCGAGAGTGCCATCTTCGGAAAGCTTCTTGATAGCTTCGTTAATCTTTTCGGTAAGATCGCTGCCCTTGCGGCAACCGATAGCATAAACCTCAGACTCGGGTTCAACAGCCTTGTTGATAGCGAGAGAAGCATAGTCGCCCTTGCCTACCATAGAGTTAGCCATCTGGTAGTCGATAACCGCGAAATCAGCGTTGCCGGAGATAAGCTCCATAAGAGCGTTTCTCTGAGAAGAGAAGGTGGTGATGAGGTCCTTATTACCTGCGATATCCTGAGCAACACCTTCGCCCGAGGAACCGCCTTCTGCAACACCCTTCTTGCCCTTGAGAGCGTCAGCAGTGTTAAGCTCGTTCACACGATCAGCCTTTGTAACGAGACACTGACGGTTTTCGAGGTAGGAATAAGTAAAGTCAACGTATTCAAGTCGGATCGTAGCCATGTCGTTCTGTGAGCCAAGGAGTTGTAGCCCCTAATTGTCTTCCTAAGACCGCTTG
>JAZRLT010000016.1:0-1570 GCA_045646995.1 Eubacteriales bacterium
CTGAACCATATTCAAGAGTCGCATACCGTTCTGAACGTAGGGGAACTGGTAGTTCCAGAACTTGAAGTTAGAATATCTGGCAACCTCCGTAACCTCTTCGCCACGCTTTACCATAAATCTTAAGTATGCTTTGCTGTTGTCAGAACAGCCACCAAGCTTATAGCTTATGTATCCGGATCCGCCCAAAACGAATTCCGATGAGCGCATAACGCCCGTCGCTTCAGGCTTGTATTTTCCGTAATGATAATCTCCATCACGGGAGTAGGTAATGTTCTCATTCCACCAAACGCTCTCGGTGTTTACGCCATCGTTAGAGAAAGCATCACCCTCGACGATCGTCCAGCCCGCAAGCGAGCCTAATTCAAATCCGCCGTTTTTAATTTCGTACTCCGACGGAGCAGTCGCGCCGGTTTCATAGTCGATAACCTTAGTGAAGAAGTTGCCCTCGGTCTGAGGATCAACGTATTCACCTACTCTTATATCGTCTACTGCGATATAACCGTAGTAATGACTTTCGTCATTATCTACGATTCTGATATAAATTTCCTGATTTTTATATTCCGATAAATCTACGTAATATTCATAAAAGTTATCGGTATTATATACACCCGATGCATATCTTTCGGGGATTATGTATTCCTCTGTGTGCTCATGGAAATACTCGTTTGTCTGCATTGCGATAAGCTTATCGTTTTCTGCAAGATAAAAGCCAACGTAGCAAAGCTTTTCCTTCGCCTTCAAGGGTGCGCCTGTTCCCTTGCCCACGGTCAGCGCGCCACCTGCCAATTTAAGGCTGATAACACCGTCTTCGGGAAGAGTGAAGGTGTTTGAACGAATAGCTCCTGTTCTCACGCTCGAATATTTGCCGTGGTAACCCTTTCCCGTAAGATACCAGTTACCTGTCTGATTAATAGACAAAACGTTGTGGTTTGCATCATTATCAAACATAAAGGTTTTGCGAGAAGAAACGCAATCATCGTCAAAGGCATCTCCGTATTCAACTGTCCAGCCGGACAGGTCAGCCGATTCAAAGCCACCGTTTATAAGAGTTTTGGGCTTTGGCGGTTGAACGTCGGGCTGCTTGTTGTTGCCTTTACAAGCAGATAAGCCAACGCACGAAGTCAAGAGTATACATAAAAAACATAAAAATGCAATTAATTTTTTACGCATATTTCCTCCCCTTATTCACCCAAATTTCCCATATTACCATAATAAGGAGGTGTTACGGTGTCGCTGTAAGCACTACCCATACGGTAAATGTGAAGTTCGGTAAACTTAATGTTTCCATTATTATCAAAAATCTTTAAATAATCAGAGTCGCCGTATTTCGGATAAATTCTCGTTGTAAAGCTGATAACTCCGTCAATATAGACCTCAAGCATCGAACGGTCTAACAGTATTGTTATTTCATATTCCTTCTTAACTCTATCCCAATTATGGCTGGGCTGACGGTTAACGTAATCAAGCAACGAGGACTGATTTCTCTCAACCACAACGCCGTCGTGAGAGAATCTGATTTCGGTTCTTTCGGTAATTCCGTCTACAACATTGGGATTATATCTTAAGAACA
>JAZRLT010000017.1:0-5893 GCA_045646995.1 Eubacteriales bacterium
CGCTTGGCCTCCGACTTCCAAGGTGCCGCCGCGCTCGACGGACGCGACTACGTATTACCCGACGATATAAAGGCGTCGGCAGGTCCAGTACTTGCACACCGTATAATTTTCAACAACAATATCTTCCACCGCGGCGACCTCGGCGCGGAGCTTGTTGCGAGAGTTATCGAAAGCACTCCCGTTCCCAGCGAACGTATAAACTTCGCAAAAAGATGAGTATTATAGAAAAGTTTCTTCTTATCGTAGGGATAATCGCGGCTGTTATATTTATCGTGTTGGCGGTTTGGGCATACCGAACCATAAAATCCGAAGCGCTTAAGACGCTTACCTACCGACGGGAGATATCAAAAGACGGAATATTTACGGGAGAAAGCCTCGAGCTTATCGAAACCGTTTCCAACCCGAGCTGGTTCCCGCTTATAAATTTAAGAATTGAATTTATATCACCCGGCGGTCTTACCGTAGACGGGATAGAATGTCGTGAGCATATCAAGCTAACGAGCGTATTCAATATTCCGCCGTTTTCGACTGTCACCAAGCGTCACGAGGTACGCGCAGACAAGCGAAACAAGTATGAATTCAAGGACGCGGGGTTCAAATACCGCAAGTTCGATTATAATTTCGGAAACTCGGTTTACTTTTACGCCTATCCCGACTGTCAGGCGCTGAAGGATTTATGCTCCCCGAACATTTACACAGCGGGTAACAGCATCGCCGCTCAAAAATACATCGAGGACCCGTTTTTCGTATCGGGAGTTCGCGATTACCGATTCGGTGACCCGATAAACTCCATAAATTTCAAAGCGTCCGCGCGCTCGTTTTCGGGCGGTGCAAGAACACTTATGGCGAATGATTACGACAGCTCGAGGATATACGATACTATGATATATTTAGACCTCAACAGCTATCACGAGGTCTATATATCCGACGACGATTTGATCGAAAAGGGGCTCGCCTCGGCTTGTTATCTGTTTTGCGAGGCGGTAAGGAACGGCGGAAGGGTCGGATTTGCGACCAACCGTTCGCCTGTAAACAGCGATTACGTTTTTATCCCCTGCGAAAGCGGAGAACAGCATACAAAGCGTATACTCGAAACCTTTTCCGAGCTTAATCCCTATTCAAGGCGGAGTTACTCTATGTCCGCGCTGTTGGCGGCAACCGTGGAAAAGCTCCCCCGAAATTGCGATATATACTTTATCTCGTCTCTCGCCGACGAAAAGTGCGCAGAGGTATTATCCGAGGCGGAAAGAGCGGGTATGAACGTTCAAACGCTCAGAATAGAAAAATAAAAGGAGGATTTCCGAGGTTATGAAGAAGCGTCAAAGAAAGCTTATATGGCTTGAAATACGTATGGTTTTGCTTTGCGCTATGCTTTACGGTATATACGACCTATGGGCTACCTACCGCCCCGAAAATCCTTATATCCAAATGGCGCTCGCGGTTTCCTGCGCGGTTATAAGTTTTTTCCTTTTCAAGACGATGCGCGATATATGGCGCAGAGAGCTTGGCTCGTGGATAGGCTTGAGACTTAAAATGCTCGTGACGCGCATGGTAACCATTTTCACGAAATACAGCAATAAATTTATGCTTTATTTCAGAGGCAAAAACGTTGCCGAGGGAAAAACCGAGGTTAGATTTGATTATTCGTTATTCAAGACCGAAAAGAAAAAGCGGGAGCGCTTTAAGCCCCCGAAATGGAAGGATATGAAAAACGGGCGACAAAAGCTCGGATTTTTATACTACAAAATCATCTCCGACAGAATAGACCGCGGAGAGGATATTTATTCCTCGGATACTCCGTCAGAGCTAAAGGATTCGCTCGATAAGTCCCCGCTTGAAGAAGAGATCTTCGGACTTTACGTAAGAGCACGTTACGACGAACGCGAGTATATCGACGAGGATAACGTCAACAAGATTAAAGAAGCTCTATAAAAAGGCTGTAAAATTTACAGCCTTTTTGAAATTTCGTGAAATGAAAACCGAATTCCTCACACTATATTATCGAAGGGAGGCGTAAGCGTGCTTGATATCAACGAAAACAAAAAGCGAATCATCGACGAGTTTACCGAAAACTATACCGCCAAGCTTTTCTATTTCTGTCTCAAAAAGACGGGAAACAGCTATGAAGCGGAGGATCTCGCGTCGGACATCGCGCTGAATATTATCACTTCATTGGAAAAAGGTACCGTTCCGATGAATTTTTCGGCGTGGGTATGGCAGATAGCACGAAACCGTTACAGTGTATGGGCGGATAAAAAACGTACTCGGAACGAACGCTTTTCGGATAACGATATAAGCGAACACATTATCGAGGACACAAGCGCGGATATAGAAAATGAATTGATACACAGCGAAGAGTTATCGCTGTTGCGGCGAGAGCTGGCATTTATTTCGTCTGAATACCGCGACATCCTTATCGCTTATTATATCGATGACCGCAAGACGAAGGATATCGCAAAAACGCTTAATCTCCCCGAAGGCACGGTTCTCTCTAAACTTCACCGCGCCCGAAAAATTTTGAGAGAAGGTATGATTATGGCAAGAGAATTCGGAATAAAAAGCTATAAACCCGAGGATATTGCTTTCAGTTCGAGCGGAAAGCAACCGAGCGGGCTTCCTTGGAGTGCAGTACAGCGCAAGATCCCAAAGAACATCCTTATCGAAGCAAGCAACAACCCGAGCACGGTCGAAGAGCTTTCGATAGAACTCGGAATAGCCGTTCCTTATATCAAGGAAGAGGTCAAATTACTTACCGATGCTACTCTGCTCAAAAGGCTCGATAACGGCAAATACATCACCGATTTTTATATTGCAAGCGCCGAAGCACAGCTCGAAATTTACCGCGCTCAACGCAAGGACTCGCTCGAAAGAAGCAAAATGATAGACAAACTCGTAGCCGACTGTCTTACCGAGGTTCGAAAACTCGGAGTCGTCAAAAACAATATGAGCGACAACGACCTCAAATGGCTTTTGATCCCTGCCGCACTTGAAAGTATTATGTCTCCTGTTGCATATAAAGGAATAAACAATATGCCGACACGCGCTAACGGAGAAAATTGGGGCTTTATCGGTTACGAAGACGTAACGTTACCCGAAGTATGCTTTTCGGGACACAACGGGGCAGGTTCGGGAAACGAATTCTGGATGTATGCCTTCAGTGATTGGAATATGTGGACGAGAGTCGGTTTGATGGAATACGACGAGGTTAATTTTCTCACAGATGTTATTCTAAACAACCGCAAAACCGAAAGCTTCACACACAGCGAATCATTAATATGGAATCGCATAAAAGACCGTTTTGCACACGAAGAAAACGGGCGTGTCATACCCGATATCATTGTTATTGACAACAAGCAGTACGCCGCGTTGATAGATATAGTACGCTCTCACGCGCTTGCCGACAAATTGACTGAAATGATCGGTTCGCTTTATAATGAAGTAAGGGAAATCCTAAGCAAAAACAGCACACCCGTACTTGAAGAACAGCTTGATTACTGCGCCGGTTCTTTTATGACATATCTCCGAATGATGACTGTACGCGACGAGGTTAATTGCGAACGCCTTACCGTTCCCGAAAAACCCGAAAAGAGCACCGTTGCGATGTGGCTAAGAATTGACGCATAATAAAAAGGGGCAGACAGCCCCTTTTTGTTTTATTTTTTATTCCTTTTCGTTAACCTGAGCACGTAAAGAATCCATTCGTGAATCGAGCTCTGACGAAAGCTCGGCGCAGCGGAGAAGCTCTTTACTCATTTCCTCGGTGAACTCGTTATCCTTTTTATAGCGGAGCTGATGCTCCAAGCTTGCCCACGAATCCATAGCGATAGTGCGAAGCTGTATTTCGACCTTCATAGGTCTTTTTTCCTTCGCGAGAAATATCGGTACGGAAACTATAAGATGCAACGAGCGATAGCCGTTAGGCTTGGGATTCTTTATATAATCCTTAGTTTCGATAAGAGTTATATCGTCTTGGGACAAAAGCGCGTCGGCGAGGGTATAAACGTCCTCGGTAAACGAGCATATAACTCTTACACCCGCAACGTCGGAAAGATTTTCGTCGATAGACGCGACCGACAAGGGCAAACCCTTCCGCGCGAGCTTATCGTGAATACTCTCGACGGATTTTAAACGGGATTTTATACTGTTGATCGGGTTACGGTCGTATCTGAGCGAAAATTCCTGATTGAGAACGTTAAATTTCGTTTCTATCTCCATTATAGCGCAACGGTAGTACGCCATAAGTGTAGAAAATCGCTTCATATATGCGTTTCCGAGCTCTAACACGTCTTCGGTAAAGGCGTTTTCGAGTTGTTTTTTTATTTGGTCAATATTTTTTACTTCCATCAGTTTATCCTTTATATCAATCATTCATCACGGGTATATTATAATATAAATCTCGTCACTTCGCAACAGCTACGCTAAAAGTTTACATTTCGTAACATCTTTGTTTATTGACACAAACACTATATTATGATAATATGAAAACACAAAAATACTTCTGAAAGGTATGTGAGATTATGAAAAACAGCTTTATTCGCATCATTTCTTTGCTTTTGATCGCCGTGCTCTGTATATTATCCCTCGCATCCTGCGCGTCGTCTGACCTCAAGGAAGACATCGCTTATGAAGAAATCGGAAACGCGATGGACGGCGCGGGCGCTCCCAACGATCCTCCCGAGAAGGGCGAACCTAACGCAGACTCGGACTTCATCAAGGACAAAAACGCTAAAATCATTAGAGACATAACTGCACACGGTGAAACGAAGGAATTCGATAATGCTTACGAGTCGATAAAGAGCTATATCACCGAAGCGGACGGTTATATCCAATCCTCAAGCGTAACCGACAACGAAATTTATTCTTCCAATCTCCGAAACGGAAGGTTTGCGAACTTCGTTATTCGCATTCCCGCCGACAAGCTCGACGCATTCAACGACAAGCTCAACAAGCTTCTCAATATAACCACCTTCTCGGAAAGAACAACCGACGTTTCGCTCGAATACGCTGACATCGAATCGAGATTGAAAACTCTCAAGCTAAAGCAAGCCGCACTCGAGGAGATGCTCGAAAAGGCTGTTACCCTTGAAGAAATCATTATGATTCAGGATAATCTTTATTCGGTCATATCCGATATCGAATCCTATCAATCCCAGCTTAACGTATATGACAACAAGGTCAGCTATTCTACGGTAAACCTCACCGTAACCGAGGTAATCGAGTACACCGAGGTTGAAGAGGAGCCGAGCTTCTTTGACAGAGTTTCCAACGCGTTCACCAAGACGTGGACCGCATTCGGAGAGTTGTGTCTCGATATCGCGGTAGGTCTCGTTTGGATAATGCCTTATATCATCCTGCCCCTTATCATAGTCATAGTTATCATTCTTATCGTCAAGCTCAAAAAGAAAAAGAACAAACAAGACTAAAAAATTCCGACCGCTTCAAATCGAGGCGGTCGGATATTTTTTATTGAAAATCAATTTCATCAAGCGCGTAAGCGAGTATTTCGGAATGGTCGCCCGCCATAGGATTATCACCTATCATCTTATAAATCGGATCGGCGATAATACCGTTTTTATCGTTCGAGCGCGAGACCTTGAAGGTGAATCTTTCTTCAGCGCCTACGAGCGTTATTTCAAAAACCGTCACGCCGTTCAATTCGATTGACTTACGCGATATTTTGTACCAGCTCGCCGCCATAGCGTCGTCCCCCGCCTTCAAGGCTTCGGGGTTTGATATCTCGGCAAGAAACGGTACGGTTATGATACGGGTACGGGGGTCGCGGTCGGGCTTAGAGGCAACGCGTAACTGAGAAAGCGAGCATACCTTCAATCCCGATTCCTCATAAAGCTCACGAGCGGCGGCAGTATATACGTCCTCGGTCATCTCGACAAAA
>JAZRLT010000018.1:0-2038 GCA_045646995.1 Eubacteriales bacterium
ATACCCGCCTCACGGCAAAGCGCGGGGGTAAGGTATTCAAGAACAGCCGTGTAATCGCGCGGATCCTCGTGCGCCCAGTTAACGGGCAACACCTCTCCGCTCGACGGAAGCACGCTGTCGATCACGGCGTGGGGGTAGTCCATCACAACGCTCGCAATCTCCTCGCCGTTCTTCACGTCAACGAGCACAGCTCTGCCCGAAAGCGTTCCGAAATCTATTCCAACCGTGTATTTTCGCATTTTTCGATACCTCAAAATGTATATATATTTATACAGAATAATTATATAACATTTTTGAGGAAAAGTCAAATGTTTTTTGAAATTTCCCGGAAAAATAATATTTTTCGCAGACGAACGATCTATGAATAATGCGAGTTTAACGGGGGTAAAATTCTAATATATATAAAATTCACCCCGTTAACTTGACATTATCGATATAATATGTTATAATATCATTGAATAAAATAAGGAGATCAGACTATGAACGGAAAAATTTATACAAGAGAATACTACATTGATAAAATCCGCGGTTTTTATAACAGCGACCTTATTAAGGTAATCACAGGTATACGCCGCTGCGGGAAATCTTGTTTTCTTTTATCGGTTATGGAAGATCTGAAATTACATGGGGTTAAAGAAAAAGATATTTTATACCTCAATCTTGACAAACGTGGATACCGCAAAATCAAAACTCCCGACGCATTGGAAGAAGCCATAGAAGCTCTGATCACGGACGGTGATTTCAAATATCTTTTCATCGACGAGGTTCAGAACGTTGTCGGCTTTGAGGAAGTTATCAACAGCTTCCGCGAGGATGGAAATTTTTCCGTTTTCATTACAGGGTCAAATTCATATTTGCTCAGCGGTGAGCTTGCCACCAAACTCACCGGAAGGTATATTGAGATTGAAATGTTCACATTGAACTTCCGCGAGTATCTTGAAATGAAAGCCTTCTTCGGAAAGGAAATAAAAGCAAACAAGAACGAAGAGTTGAGCGAATATATCCGTTTCGGAGGTTTCCCAAAAGCACTTGAATTTGACAATCCGAACGATAAGGATACTTATATTTCCGAGGTCATTTCGCAGATTCTTGATAAAGACGTGGTAAAGCACAAAAAAATACGAAACCGTTCGGTATTTGATAAGGTAATGACTTACGTTATCAACAATTTCGGCGCAACGATGAGTATTTCTTCCATCGCGGAGTATTTTGAAAAGCAGGAACATATCAATATACGTACCGAAACACTCAACAATTATTTGCAGATACTTCAAAATGCAAAAATTATATATAAATGTCCCCGCTTTGACGTTAAATCAAAAAAATCTCTGCGAGGCGAACAAAAATACTATCTTGCCGACCTTGGTATTTACTTCTCGCGCAATGTGGACGCGCGGATCAATTACGGTCCGGTTCTCGAAAATATCGTATATACCTATCTCTCCGCCAAAAATTACAGAATCAGCGTAGGTCGCATCGGAAAGCTTGAATGCGATTTCATCACACGAAGAGAAGATGAGTACCGATATATACAAGTAGCTATGACAATTATGAGTCCGGAAACCGAGGAGCGCGAATACAAACCGTTTGCAATGATTCGCGACAATTATCCCAAATATCTGCTCACTCTTGATTCGCTGATGCAAAAGCGGGACGGAGTGATACACAAAAACATTGTTGAATTCATATCCGAAGATAAAAATCTCTAAAAGATGAATCCTATATATTGCAAAAACCGAACCGCTTTTCGCGGTTCGGCTTTACATTTTAAAGCGAAGTTTTAGCAACCAGATATCTTGCGGTCTGTACCATAAATTCGATTGCTTTGGGGAGATAGTCGGTCGGGAAGCCCTTGAGGAACGCGTCTGCCTCATAGGTAAATTCGCCGTCGTAATTTATGTCCTCGAAAGCCTTCATAATGTTATCCCAATTCATCTGACCGAGGAAGGGGATTGTGTGGCGGTCGCCCTGATAATCGTTATCGTGGAGATGAACAGCCTTGAGTCTGTCGTGTCCGAGAACGCGGATGGTGTCCTCA
>JAZRLT010000019.1:0-3948 GCA_045646995.1 Eubacteriales bacterium
CCCTCGGTGTAGGATTCGGTCATAATAACGCCCGCGCCTTCGACGTTAACGTTGTTGTAGTGGGTTACCCAGAAGGGAGTTCCGTCAACGGGAACGTCTTCTGCCGCTTCATAAGCTGCGTAGATCTGAACGGTTCTCGCCCAGGTGTTGTAGCCGTCGCCGAGAGGAATCCAACCGTAAATGGTTTCGCCGTTGATCTCGCACTTGGAGTAAAGCATAGTGTAACCGTACTTGTCCTCTTCGATAGAGTAAACCTCGAACATAGAGGAAGCGGGAAGAGTCCAAGAAGCGATGGAGTCGTCTCTGTTCAAGAATACGCTTGCAGGAGCCGAAACGTTAACGTAAATACCGTTGGTGGGGTTCTGACCGCTGTAGTCGATAGGAGGAAGACCCGAAACCTTGTTGAAGGGCATCGCGCCGTAGCCTGCGATTGCAGAGGAAGAAAGAGCGTAACGCTTGAAGAATGCGCCGCCGCCTTCAGCCTCAACGCCGTCCTGACTCGAGGTGTTACCTTCAGCAGTATATACGTAAGTGTCGTCGGAATAAACAACCAATCCGATGTGACCTTCGTCAAGAGGAGTATAACCTGCGCAGAAGAATATAAGGTCGCCGGGCTGGGGCTTGTAGCTTGCCTGAGAGGGAGAATAGCTCGATCTGTAATAATCGCTGAAGCGATAGTATCCGAAATCGTAAAGCTGATTAGACCAGTTGGGTACGTAAGTATCGGACCAGATATAGCCCCAAGAACCGTAGTTCTCGCCGCAGGAATCGGAATAACCGTAAAGATCGGTTACTTGAGCGTTGTAGTATACCCAAGAACAGAACGCCGCGCACCAAGCGTAGCCGGAAATGTCCATGTAATAGCCGTATTCGGTAACGTTGCCCGAACCGCCGATCTCACCGCTGTATTCATAGTCGCCCTCGAGATAACCCATCTGCGAAAGCGCAACTGCAACGGTATCTCTCGCGCCGTCACCGGTAAGGGGCACACGGGTGAGATTTTCGTAGAACTTGCTCGATGCATAAGAAGAAGTTGCGCCGTACGGGTCTCTGTAGTAAGCATAGTTTCCGCCGGAAACGTTGCTCCATTCAAACGCGCTGGCAGGGATAACCAATGCGGAGAAAGCGAGCGCTGCGATCAAGCAAAAAGATATGATTCTTGTAAATGCTTTCTTCATTAATAGAAGCCTCCTGATTTGGTTTTTTGGTAAGATGTCAAATCGAAGTTCGGATTATTGATTGACTAATTACGGAATCCCCTTTTTCCGTAATAGAAACGACAGATGCTTGTAACACTTTCGCATCACCATGTAAAATCAAATAAAAACTTTTCCGATTTTATCATCTTGATATTCATAACCTATATTATAAATAAACCTTAAATTGTTGTCAATATATTCAATATAATAAATGTTTTGCAAAATCAATTTTTGTAAAATATGTACAAATGACAGAAGATTATACGTTTGACGAAAATTAATATAGAATTTTCAAACCCGAGACGGTGTTAAAATCCGCTTAGATATTTCTGTATTTCTTCGCGTGTCTTAAAGGTGATTATGTTCTTGTTTTTGTATGTTTCCGTCAGCTCGTATATCTGCGGAAGCTTTTCCTTCGGAAAATTAATGATCCAATCTCTGAATTCCGAATCAAACTCCTCTTCGACCCAAGGCATATCTTCTCGCTTTAAACCGATTCGGGCTTCAACACCGCTTAAGCAAACCTCGGTGGGGAAGTCGAGAAAGAATACCGTGTCGCAATACCGAAACCTTGTTTCGAGCGTCCTTCCGTAGTTCCCGTCGATTATCCATTCGTCAGTCTCTAAAATATCCGAAAGTACAGAATCAAACTCCTCGCGCGATACGTTGGTTCTGTCGGGCTTGTGCCATATCATATCGAGATGATATAACGGCAACCCCGTTTTATCTCTTAACGCTCTTGAAAACGTGCTTTTTCCCGAGCCGGGACAGCCTATAACGATAACCTTTTTCATTCTTTCACCAAATATGCCCGACAGGGTGCGCCGTCCGAATCACCTAACGATAACGGCGCGGCGTTAAGGAAATATACGCCTTCGCTCACTTCATTTAACCGTATTCCCTCAAGTAAAACGACTTCCGCTCCCAAAAGCGTTAAATGAACCTCCATAGGCGCGTTGAACGGACCTACCGTTTGCGACTCGTTTCCGATAAGGTCAATTTTCGCCTCGGCGAAAACCTTCGCCGCTTCGCTCGAAACGGTTGCCTTGCCCTTTATTAAAAGCTTTTTCGCTGCGTCTCTGTCGGTACGCTCGGCTTTCTTCAATATCTTTTCGGCGTCTTCTTTGCTTAAAATGCCCTCGAACTCGGTCACGTACGCCTTGCCGACCGTCTTTTCGAGCGGGATTTCATCTACCGTTTTGCCGCCCTTTATAAAATGCCTCGGCGCGTCTATATGAGTCCCGTTGTGGGCGCACATATAAAACGCGGTAAGGTTGTATAATTCGCCGTTTTCGATGCTGCTTATAATTTCTTTCCTCGGCTTTGGGTCGTCGGGATAAATTTCACATCCGAATACCTCTTGCGAAATGTCGTATATTTTCATATAACCACCGTCCTTACTTATAAAAAATATCATATTTGTCATTTGATTTCAACAAAAATACGGCTCCCGATATTGCGAAAGCCGTGTGGTATTTATTTGAGCTTTACCGCCGTTCCGAACGCGATAACCTCTGCCGCACCGTCCATAACGCTCGAAGAGGCGTAACGAACTCCTACGATAGCGTCCGCACCGAGCGCCTTCGCTTCTTCGGTCATTCGTTCTGTTGCGATGTCACGTGCTTCGTTCATCATCTGGGTGTATGCTTTCAATTCACCGCCTACGATCGTCTTGAAGCCCTGTAAAATGTCCTTGCCGATGTGCTTGCTCTGAATGGTGCTTCCGCGGACGAGTCCGAGCATCTCTATTTCTTTGCCTGCGATGTAATCGGTAGTTACGATAAACATAGTAAATCTCCTTGTTACATGGTTTTTAATATGATACCATACTTGCCTAATTTACGCAATACTATTCAGAATTCTTTTATGTGTAACTTCAATAAAAAAGTTTTTTTAAAAATATCGAAAATTATATTGAATATCATATTGATTTTTTCTGATTTATAGTGTAATATATTCGTGTATGTCAAAAATATAAAATTAAGAAATGAGGATGCAAAAAATGGCAACTATCGATCTTAGCAAGTATGGCATTAACGGCACTACTGAGATTGTACACAATCCTTCTTACGACGTGCTTTATGCTGAAGAAATCAAGCCCGAACTCGAAGGCTTTGAAAAGGGTCAGGTTAGCGAACTTGGCGCAGTAAACGTTATGACCGGTGTTTATACCGGACGCTCCCCTAAAGATAAGTTCATCGTTATGGACGAAAACTCCAAGGACACCGTTTGGTGGACCTCCGATGAATACAAGAACGACAACCATCCCCTTTCCGTTGAAAGCTGGAATGTATTGAAGGATCTCGCTGTTAAGGAACTTTCCAACAAGAGACTCTTCGTTGTTGATGCATTCTGCGGCGCTAACAAGGATACCCGTATGTCTGTTCGCTTCATCGTTGAAGTTGCGTGGCGGGCCCACTTTATCAAGAATATGTTCATCGTTCCTTCCGAAGAAGAACTTGCAAACTTTGAACCCGACTTCATCGTTTACAACGCTTCTAAGGCTAAGGTTGAAAACTTCAAGGAACTCGGTCTCAACTCTGAAACCGCTGTTGCTTTCAACATCACCTCTCGCGAACAGGTTATCCTTAACACTTGGTACGGCGGCGAAATGAAGAAGGGTATGTTCTCTATGATGAACTACTACCTCCCCCTCAAGGGCATCGCTTCCATGCACTGCTCCGCTAACACAGATATGAACGGCGAAAACACCGCTCTTTTCTTCGGTCTCTCCGGTACAGGTAAGACC
>JAZRLT010000020.1:0-3696 GCA_045646995.1 Eubacteriales bacterium
TATAGCCAAACGATTATAGCGCCCGCTCCGAGAACACCGAGCGCGATAGGGGGCATACTTTTTTTCAAATCAAGTCCCAAAATAATCGAAATCAATGCGCCCGTCCAAGCGCCTGTACCGGGAAGAGGAATTGCAACGAAGGTAAAGATACCCCAAAACAAACCTCTTTTTGCGTTTTTGTTCATCTTGGCAACCTTTTTTTCGCCGATTTCCAAAATCTTTCGGAAGGGCTTGCCGAAGGTTTTATACTTCGCCAAGAAGTTAAGCACCTTTCCGCCGAAAAGGACGAGAAAGGGTATCGGAATAAGGTTACCTATAACAGCGACCGCCGTAACGGCAAGCAAGGGCAAATCCTCGGTTATCGGCGGCATACCGTAATATCCGTAAGGAATCGCTCCGCGAAGCTCGATGACGGGAAGCATACTTATAAGCAAGACCAACAAATAATTAAGCATATAAATACCTTCTCAAAAAATATTTACTTATTGGGATTAAGCTCGGTGAAATCTCTTTTTCCGAAATAATAGCTCTTTACGGCAAGGTAGTCGAATATCGAAGGCGCTTTACCTGTAATGCAAGCAGCCTTGTATCCGCTTTCGGACAATTCGCTTCCCTTTAAAACGTAAGCCTTTATCGCGATACAGTCAAACTGATTGATCTTACCGTCTCCGGTTACGTCACCGAGAATGATAACGGTATAGCCGTCGAGATAGTCGATAACGTTGCCGGTAGCGACAATAGTATTGGAGGATAAATATCCGTTTTTGCCGATAACGCTTATATTGCCGACGATCATATCGTCAAGCTCGGCGAGGGTCACGTCCTTTTCGTAAACGGTAACGGTCTTCGCCTCGTGATCGATACAAGCGTTAGCGCCGGGTTCGGTTTTGAATTCAACTATCGAAAAACCGGCTCCGTCAATGGGAGTTCCCTCGGTAAGACGCGCGGTGGATTCGACGTTAACGTTATAAAGCTTAACCGAGGTACCGGGGCCGATAAGTCCCGAAACGTAGGAAATATCGTCGGTATTGTCGGAATAGATGCCGATAATATAAGAATCTGCGGGAATAACGAGTTCGGATTTGTCCGAATCGGTAAGGTCGCTGTAAATAATCTCGCCGTTTTGAGCGCATATAATTACCGCGAAGGAGGACATCGTTTCCTGACCGCTTACGGGATTCATAAATTTCGAAACGTATTCGGCAACGGTCATTTCATCGTTGGTAAAATATATTACGTTATTGGCGCCGTGCTTATATCCCGCGATATCGAGTGGAACGGACTCGGAAGGAAGCGATACGTTACTGTCGGGCTGAAGCGCATAACGAATAACCACGTCTTCAACCTCAATCTCGCAGCCCTTGGAAAGGTCGGCATTATATGCCATTACGTTCTCAAAGGAGAAAACGATATCGTCAACACGAGCGTCGGGCTTTACGGTAAAAGGAATGCTTACCGAAAAATCGGTTTCAGAGGTTATTACGCTTTCGACGTACCAATCGGCAAAGCCGATAACGTAACGGGAATTTTCGGAATCAAGCGAACCGAATACCTCCCACGCTCCGTTGGGATTGCTTACGAGAACGGACGACAAGTCGCAAAGATCGCCATCGTCGTCATATTCGGGTCTGACCGCGGGAGACACGAGATCCGAATCGTAATAAAGCTCGAAGTCGAGCGCAGAAATACCGTCAGCACCGTCGAGAGTAACGTCAACGACACTGAAATTAACGTAAACTGTATTTTCGGGATTGTAGTATTCGGTAGAATCCGAGGTGTCAAACGAAGCAAATTGACTTACAGTTTCTATTTTCGCAGCAAAGGACGTAACGACCAACGCCGCAGAGATAACTATTGCAAGAAGGATAGCAGTGATCTTTTTCATAGCTTGTTTCCTTTCGATTTTATGCCGAATACGTTCATCCGGTCCTTACGATTTTATCAAATCCAAGCAAAAAGGTCAATAGCTTCTTAAAAATATATATGCGGTTTATCAATTTTTTATTGTATTTTTATAAATAATATAGTATAATGATAATGAATAAATTTACTCTTGCGACGGAGGAATGCCCATTATGGCTTGTAATATACTCGAAAACGCGTCCCTTGCGCCGTATTGCTCTATGAAGGTCGGAGGAAATGCGAAATATATCGCGCTCCCTAAAACCATAAACGAGCTTACGGAAGTTGTCAACGTTTGCCGCGCAAAAGACGAAAAATACATAATAGTCGGCAATTGCTCTAACCTTATCTTCCCCGACGCAGGATTTGACGGAACGGTAATCGTCACCTCGAACGTACGCGGTGTCGGGCTTGACGGCAATAAGATAACCGCTTACTGCGGAGAGACCCTTTCCTCGCTCGCAAGATTCGCCTGTGACAGCTCGTTTACGGGACTCGAATTTTGCTACGGTATCCCCGGAACCGTCGGCGGAGCGGTCTTTATGAACGCGGGCGCATACGGCGGAGACATATCTCAACGTCTCGTAAGCTGTGAGCTTCTCGACGAAAACGGCAACGTCTTTATCGCCGACAACGATTTCATGGAATTCGGATACCGAAGGAGCGTTTTGGAGAAGAAGAATTATATTCTTCTTTCGGCAACGTTCGAATGTGTTATCGGCGACAAAACCGAAATCCGCGCAAAAATGGATGAGCTTATGAACAAGCGCAAGACGAGCCAGCCTCTCGAATATCCGAGCTGCGGAAGCGCTTTTAAGCGTCCCGAGGGGCACTATGCGGGCGCGCTTATCGAGCAATGCGGATTGAAGGGATATTCTATCGGCGGCGCGAGAGTTTCGGAAAAGCACGCAGGATTTATAATAAACGGCGGAAACGCGACCGCGACCGACGTTACAGACCTTTTAAAATACGTTTCGGACTTTGTTTTTGAAAAAACCGAAGTTCGTCTCGAACCCGAAATACGTGTGATTGAGTGATAATATGTCATTTTCTACGGATATAAAGCAACAGCTCATCGAGGCTGAAATAAAAAGAGATTGCTGCAAGAACGCCTTTGCGGCGGGCTCTGCGCTCGGAGAATTCGTTTCCGAATGCGACCGCGACAACGGAATGTATCTCCGCGGGGTGTTCTTGAAATGCGGCTCGGTAAGCGCACCGGGGCGGAATTTTATGCTTTCCTTTACGCTTCCCGACGAGGATCGCGCCGAACGAATATCAAATATACTTTCGGACATCGGGCTTGAGCCCAAGCGTTCGGCACGTAGAGGCAAGCCTGTTTTATATTACAAGGCGAGTGAAAGCATCGAGGACGTTCTCGCGTTTATCGGTGCAACCAAGGCGACTCTCGATATAATCAACGCGAAAATTTTAAGCGACGTACGCAACAGCATGAACCGAATCTGCAACGCAGAAACGGCCAATCTCGACCGTATAGCACGTGCCGCCGCCGAGCAAAACGAAGCGATAAAAACGATAGAGCGTCACGGCGCGCTCCAAAATCTCCCGCCCGAGCTTCGTGAATGCGCCGAGCTGCGAATGGCAAACCCCGATATGAGCCTTGCACAGCTCCGCGAGCTTTTCCGCGAGCCGGTAAGCAAATCCGGACTGAATCATAGATTCAAAAAGCTTATTGAAATAGCAGAAACACTTAAAAATTCTTAGCATTTTTTACAGGTATCGTTATGGGATTCGTTCATCTTCACCTTCATACCGAATACAGCCTTCTTGACGGTG
>JAZRLT010000021.1:0-17082 GCA_045646995.1 Eubacteriales bacterium
ATATGGCGTGCCTTGAGGGACTCGAACCCCCGACCTACTGCTTAGAAGGCAGTTGCTCTATCCAGCTGAGCTAAAGGCACATTTTTGATTTTTCGTGCATGGACGCACAACGGAAAAGTTTTTTGGAGCGGGTGACGGGAATCGGACCCGCGCGGCCAGCTTGGAAGGCTGGAATTCTACCATTGAACTACACCCGCATATTATTTAAGGCGACGCGGAATCGTGCCGCCTTAAAATATTACTTATGCTAAGCCGTTAAGAAGCTTGGTGTACTGGCTCTTCTTGCGAGCGGCATTGTTCTTGTGGATAATGCCCTTGGAAACAGCTCTGTCTACCATGCCGACTGCTTCAAGATAAGTCTTTTCAGCGAGAGCCTTGTCGCCCGCTTCGATAGCAGCCTTGTACTTCTTTACGGAAGTCTTCATTGCGGATTTAAACATTTTGTTCTGAAGCGTCTTAACTTCGGTAACCTTTACACGCTTCTTAGCAGATTTAATGTTAGGCATGCACTTATACCTCCCTTTTGAATTTTGGAACCATTTGATGATACCATACTTTTTTTGTTTTTGCAATAGGTAAATTCAAAAAAATATAAAAATTTTTATTTTTGGGAAAAGTATATTAAAAATAACAAAAAAGGAGTTCTTTTATGTTTGAAAAGTATACCGATTTGGCGCTCGAGGTTCACGAATTACACGGTGAGGCGTCGGGGATATCCGTATCAGAGGTGACGAAAAACGGAATACGTATAACTACTGCGACGGTAAAGGAGGGCGAAGGAGAGCGACTTTCGGGTAAACGCGCGGGTGAATATATTACTCTCGAGGTGGGGAAGATATGGCAATACGAAAAAACAAGATTCAACAACGTTGCATTCGCACTTGCAAATGAGCTTCGCGAGATACTTCCCGCCGGAGAAGGAGAGGTACTTGTCGTCGGACTCGGTAACGAAGCGATAACACCTGATTCCGTAGGCCCGAGAGCGGTCAAAAAACTGCTCGTCACAAGACATATAAAAGGAATAGACCCCGTTCTTTACGATACGGCAGGATTCGGTAACGTTGCGGCGATAGCCCCCGGAGTGCTCGGTCAGACGGGAATCGAAAGCGCCGAAATAATAAAAAGCGTTTGCGACAGTATCAAGCCGAAATGCGTTGTCGCGATAGATTCGCTCGCCTCACGTAGATTATCCCGACTTGCCACTACCGTCCAACTATCGAACGGAGGAATAAGCCCCGGCTCGGGTGTTTCCAATAAACGGACCGAATTGAGCGAACGAACCCTCGGTGTCCCTGTGATATCGATAGGTGTTCCTACCGTAGTTGATGCGGCTACGCTTGCTTATGACCTTTTGGAGGAGCATAAGGGCGATCACGACGAGCGATTTGCCGAAATAATCGAAAAAGTGCTTACGGGTGACGGTAAAAATATGTTCGTTACGCCCAAGGATAACGATGTTATCGCGATAGAAACGGCAAAACTCCTTTCTACGGCGATAAATCTCGCGCTTCATAATATGGGAATGGAAGAAATAAACGAATTTATCGGATGAGTCATATTCAAGCGCGTCCTCGCATATATATAAATGAGGATGTGATAAAATTATGAGAAGATTAAGTAATGCCCAGAGACAAGCTGTTATGAAATGGAGCTGTCTTACGCTTTCGGTTTTGATGTTTGTCGGTTCGTTTTTTGCCGTGCCTTACGTGTTTTCGATTTTTCCGTATATGACAAAAGCGGAGCTGAAAAATTCTCTTTACGGCGAGTCGTTCAAGCCTTACGCCGCGCCGACGTTTGCGCTCGGCGCGGGAAATAACGAGGACGAAAGCGCGGCGGAGGAAAATATCGGTGAATACGTTCCCGACGAGGAGGAGTCTATCCCGATTCCGACCCCGAACGATGGGGATCTGAGCGTGAAGTCGAGTAACCTCTGTTGGTACGAAATCGGCGAAACGCCGACGCTTAATATAATAAACCGAACCTCGTATAAGGTCAATCTTAATAATTATCTTGAGCGCGAGCTTCAAAAATACGAAAAAACCGACGAGCCGTTGGTGCTTGTCGTACATACTCACGGTAGCGAGAGCTATCTCCCCTCGGGTTATGATTTTTATTCCCCCGACGAGACCTTCCGCTCACTTGTTGAAAGCGAGACGGTCGTACATATCGGCGAGGTTCTTTGTGAACGCCTTGCGGAATACGGAATAAATGCCGTTCACGATAAGACGATGTATGACCAGACCGATTTTAACCGTTCTTATAACTATTCTCGCGAGGGTATAAAGAAAGCGCTCGCGAAATACCCAACGATAAAATACGTTATTGATCTTCATCGCGACTCAGTCTTCGATTCGAACGGTAATAATATAAAGCCCCTTGCGAATATCGAGGGTAAGGATTGCGCGCAATTAATGATCGTTGTAGGTACCAACGAGGCGGGCGCCGTCCACCCGAATTGGCGGGAGAATCTTACCTTCGCTACTCATTTACAACAATCGATGAATGATACCTACCCCATGCTCGCGCGCCCGATAAATTTAAGAACCTCCGCGTTTAATCAGGCGCTGTCGGCGGGGAGCCTGCTTCTTGAGGTCGGCTCTTGCGGTAATACGATCGAGGAAGCCGAAAATGCGATATGTCTGTTCGCAGAAGTGTATGCAAAATTATTGGGGTATGCGTAGCGATGCACAATTAAAAACAAAGGTTTTCCAATCGTTACGTTGGAAAACCTTTATTTTTGTCGCTCAACCCGAGTATATAATCTCCGCTGACACCGTAGAATCTTGCGAGGGTTATTATGTGCCGTACGGGAATTTCGTTTTCTCCATTTTCGTATCGCGAATATACCTGTTGCGTGGTTCCGAGTATTTTTGCGACGTCTTTTATTTAACTTTAAGGTTGATCTTAAAAATGTAAATAATTTTAAGAATGTCAAAAAATCTTCAACAAACATTGACAAAAAAGGTTTAGTGTTATAAAATATTATATTATTATAGAAAGTTTTGTTGATATCTATTATTAATATCTAAACTCATTGAGGAGAATTACGATGAAAAGACTTATTGCGCTTGCATTAGTCGCGTTTATGCTTATCACGATGGTGCCTCTTGCGGCGTTATCTGTGTTTGCTGTCGGAGGCTCGCTTCAGGGGCTCGTAGGTGCCGAACCGTCGAATCCTATGGTAAAAACTGTATTTTATTCCGACGGATACGTTCCCGGCGGAAAGCTTACGGTTAAGATAACCGTTTCTGCTTTGAACCAAGCGGGCGTTATTGGATACGAGGCAGACAGTCTTATTTACGATTCGTCCAAGCTTACTCTTGTGAACGCTAAGAATTCACGCGGTATAGTCGATTGTATTACCGCTTCGCCCGGAAAAGAGTGGATGAGCGAAAACCTCACCACGGCTAACGTTGACGGAGAGATCGTTCTTTCTGCAATAGGCGGTGTTTGGGACAGTAAACAAATTCTTACCTCCTACAACTTTCTTGAGTTTACGCTCGAGTTCGACGTTGCCGAGGACGTAAGCGGAGATCTGGTTATTTATATTCCTCACTCGGCGATTTCTACCGCTGAAGCGGGAACGTTTGCCGGAGGAAGCGGTCTTGGCGGATATATGCTCATTCCCGAAAACACCTCGGGTGATGCTTCCGAGGATGAATCCGAGGACGTTTCGAAAGACGTTTCCAAAGATGAATCCGAAGATGCTTCCGAAGACGTTTCCGACGAGACTTATATCCCTTCTGACAAGGAAGACGATATTTTGGCGCTTATGGGCGACGCTCCCTCTGACCCTCTCGCGAAGGTTGAAATCTCGGCTCCGAGATATATCGACGGTGAGATTTTAGAGGTTGCTGTCTCGGTTTACGATATTATCGAAGGCGGATTGAATGGTTTAAGCATCAAAAACTTTACTTACGATGCGACCAAGCTTACTCTTTTAAATAAAATCAACAGTGACGGCGCGATTGAATGTATTACCGAGTGTCCGGGCAGCGATTGGATATACGATAACTTCTGTAAGTTCGAAAGCGAAGGCGTTCTTATGCTTGCTTCGATAGGCGGAGTTATGGACGACAGTCAGCTTCTCACGAGCGATTACGGACTTGTGTTCACTCTTCGCTTTAAGGTCATCTCGGGAACTACCGAGGAATTGGTGTTCTACGCTCCTCACGAGTACGTTAGTGCAAGTAAGGCGTATGATTTTCTTCCTATGCCTTGCGAGAGCGACTATCTTATAGTTCATCATAAATGTGCTCTCGGTCATACCGAAAACGGTGAAGCAGATTGCGAAAACGATCAGATATGTACCGTTTGCGGAGACGTTCTTACTCCTGCGATCGGTCACGATTATGATTCCGTGGTAACCGAGCCTGATTACAAAAACGGCGGTTACACTACTCATACCTGTGTAAACTGCGGTGATTCTTACGTTGATAGCGAGACCTCTCCGCTTGAGCTTCCTGCGTTAGCCTTCAGCGGTGCGACGTTGACTCTTCAGGACGACTTGACGATCAATTATAAGGCTAACGAAAGTCTGTTCAGCGAGGTCGGATATAGTAACCCTTACGTTATCTTCGTGTTGAACGGTGTTGAAACCAAGGTGACTGATTATACCGTAGAAAACGGAAAGTATATCTTTGACTTTGAGAATATAATCCCTCACCAGATGAACGATACTATTTATGCGACGTTGTACGCAACGTTTGACGGTGAGGAATATTCAAGCGCGACCCGCGAGTATAGCGTAGCGACTTATTGCTACAATATACTCAATAAGTATAATACTCCGGCGTATGCGGAACTTTTGACGCTGTTGGTAGACCTTCTTAATTATGGTTCTGCATCCCAGATATATATGAATTATAATACGGATGCTCTCGTAAATGCCAACTTGACGGAAGCTCAAAAGGAATGGGGAACAAGCGAAGACCGCGAGCTTGTAACCGTACAGAATCTTGCGTATGAGAAGATAGAAAACCCGACCGTATCGTGGAAGGGCGGCGGCTTGAACCTTCAAAAATCCGTAAGCATGCGATTTAAAATAGACGCAACCGACATAACGAATCTTACGGTAAAGGTGACGAACGATAAAGGCGGGGAAGCAATCCTGACTCCCGATACGTTTGAAGCGACCACGGGCGGATATTACGTGTACTTCAAGGACTTTAATGCAGGTCAGATGAGCGAGGTTGTTTATTTGACGGTGTATGAAGGTGACGTAGCGGTAAGTAATACGATTCGTTACAGCATCGAGTCGTACGCGTATGCTAAACAGAACGACGCCGACGAGAAGCTTTCGAATCTTGTAAAAGCGATGATAAAGTACGGCGACTCTGCGTATGAATATGTAAATTAAGAAAGATAGCAAGGATAAGAAAGGAAATGAAGATGGAAACTAAACAGTATATCGAACCTGAAATAGAAATCACTATGTTCGATGTTGAAGACGTAATAACCACCTCCGACGGTCTTGGCGGCGGCGGTATCGTTCTCCCCGACGACGAATGGTAAGTTAAAGTAAGGGTTGCCGCGATTAAGCAGCAACCCTTATAAAATTTGGGGTGAATACTATGAATAAGTTTAATATAAAGCTTGCCGAAAAGAACGTGTCGATAACCTCTAAGTACGATTACGCTCATAAAGCGTGCGAGGGATATATATCCGAGTCTGATGTGTATGAAATTTCTTCGTTTGTTACGGAAGAAGAATTAGCTTCGGAAATTGACAATTCGGAAACTGTGATCACGAAGGAATATGCGGAATTTATATGTCTGTATAGAAAAATTGCCGAGGAATTACCCAAATACAATCGTGTCGTAATGCATGGCGCGGCCATAACGTATAACGGCTCGGGCGTGCTTTTTGCGGCGCCGAGCGGAACCGGAAAAAGCACGCATATACGGCTTTGGAAATCGGCTTTTCGAGATAAGGTTGATATTATCAACGGAGATAAACCGATTATCGGTATCGAAGAAAATAATATTATGGTTTACGGTTCGCCGTGGGCGGGGAAAGAGAATTGGCATAAAAACAGATGCGCTCCCTTAAGGGCGATCTGTATTCTGACTCGATCACCTGATAATTTTATTCGTAAAATAAACTCGCAAGAGTATTTGCCTTTATTGCTCAAGCAAATTTATTTACCCAAAAACACGGAATCGCTTCGATTGACTTTGGAGCTTTTTTCTCAACTCGTTTCCGGAGTACCTGTGTACGTTTTGGGCTGTGATATATCTCAAGAAGCGGCAGTGACTGCTTATAACGGAATTAAAGAAAGCTTATAAATGGAGTCGGCTTATGAGAATTAAAGAAGGATTTGTGAAACAACAAATCGGAGATAAAACGATTGTTGTCAGCACAGGTGATTTAAGCAAACAATTTCACGGTATGATAGAGCTAAATTATACGGCGGCTGATATATGGGAATGGTTGTCACAAGGAAGCTCAGCAGACGAAATTGCAAAATTACTGTCGGATAAATATAATATCGAGTTAGAAAAGGCTCACGCCGATACGGAAAAGGTTATAAATAAAATGCTCTCTGCCGGAGTTATTGAAAATGACTGAGAATTTGTCTGCGGAGGCGGTCTTGGCGCAAAAGGGAATGCTTGCAAAAACCGTAGTCGGAACAAGTATGAATCCCTTGCTTAAGCAATACCGAGATACAGTTGTTGTTGAACCTGTTAACGGTTCTTTGCGGAAATACGACGTGGTTTTGTTCCGCAGAGATGAACAGCTGGTGCTACATCGAATAGTGCGTGTCAAGGACGGATATTTTCTTATCAGGGGAGATAACTGTATAAACAGCGAGAAGGTTTGCGATAAACAAATTATCGGTAAAATGACTCACTTTTGCCGTAACGGCAAGCAGTATGACGTAAAAAGCAAAAGCTATCGCGTGTATTCTTTTTTATGGGTTCGCTCTTTCGCGGTCAGAAGGTTTTTTGTCAAGCTGACGATTTTATTTAAGTCGATGGTCAGGAGGCTTAATGGAACAATTAAAAAATGAATACGAATATCTCGTGCATTTGATAAAATGCGCGTTACAGGATATTCAGCCTTTCGAAAAGCCCCCTCAGTTATCGTTTGAAAAAGTATACGAATACGGTAAAGCGCACGAGGTGGCAAATATCGCCTTTGTCTCTGTCCAGAGATTGAATATGAAACCGGACGCGGATTTGTACTCAAGGTGGAAAACGGCGTACGCATTTTCGTTGCAACGTCACGCGAATCAAATGGATGCGAGAAAAAAGATCGTCGATGCGTTGGATAGTGCGTCAATTCGTCACGTTGAAGTGCAGGGTACCGTTATGAAAACTCTTTATCCTTATCCCGAATGGCGAATGATGAGCGATATAGATTTCATAATCGATAAAGAAAATTTGGAAAAAGCCGAGTTGATTATTAAAGACTTGGGATACAAAACGAAAAACTCCAACGGTGTCGAGTTCAGCGCGCGCGGAGCTAATAATATCGTGGTAGAAATACATTCGGATTATTTTGTTACAGGAACGATTTACTGCGACGCGTTGACCGATGCGTTTTCATCGTCTGTGCAAATCGATAACACCTATTCGTACCGTGCTGATGACACTGCTTTTTATTTGTATAGTATTTTGCATTGTATTAAGCATTATATGCATAGCGGCGCAGGAATACGCAGAATGACCGATATGTATATACTTCGGGAAAAGCTGTCAGCGAAAATCGATGAGGAATACGTTTCCGAAGTCCTATCGAAAAACGGCTTCGGAGGTGTCGTTGACGAGATTTTTTCGGTTGTTGATAAATGGTTTTGCGGTGTTACGCCTAACGGTGCTTCTTCTAAAGCGGAGGAGGATATATACAAGTCGAACAATCACGGCACGGCTTTGATGCAGATAAAAAAAGAATATATAAAAGCGAATTCCAAAGAAAAAAGATTCTTTAAGCTGCGCAAGTATGTTTATTTGTTTTTTCCTTCGAAGGAACGAGTGTATACATCCTTTCCCGAATGTGAAAAACGTAGATTGCCGCTTGTCGCTTGTTGGGTATACCGTTGGTTTAACGTTTTGTCCAATGCCAAAAAACGCAAACAAGCTAAGAGGCTTTTGTCCAATATTCGAAACACAAAAATAAAATAACGGCTCCGACAGGCTTTCGGATAGTAGGTACGAGCCGTTAAAACAGATAACTATAAAGACCTCCCGCGGTAGTATAAAACTGCCGTGGGAGTTTTTTTATGCCTGCTGATGAACGGAGAAAAACAATAGGCGCCCTTTTGGCCATTGATCGCTTTTCTTTGATGCGTATAAATAGACCGAATATAAAAACGTTAACAGTTATTGACAAAAAAGCATTGATGATATAAAATAAATTCATCGTTGTGCACTAATATGTGTAATGTTTAAGGAGAATCACGATGAAAAGACTTATTTCTCTTGCGTTAGTCGCGGTTATGCTCATCACAATGGTACCCTTTGCGGCATTGTCGGTGTTTGCTGTTGATCCCGCGCTTGAAAGCTCGGCTATGGAACTTGTGGGAACAGCTCCTTCCAATCCTATGGTAAAGACCGAGTTTGATTCCGACGGATACGTTGCCGGAGGAAAGCTAACGGTTAAGATAACCGTTACCGCTTTAAAGCAATCGGGCGTTGTCGGATATGAGGCGGATAGCCTTGTTTACGATTCGTCCAAGCTTACTCTTGCTAATACCAAGAGTTCAAGCGGTATGCTCGATTGTATTACCGCTTCGCCCGGAAGAGAATGGGTAAGCGAAAACTTCACTACCGCTGACGTTGACGGCGAGGTTCTCCTTTCTTCAATGGGCGGTATTCAGTATGCAGATCAGACTCTTACCCCCGATAAGACTCTCGAATTCACTCTTAAGTTCAACGTTGCCGAGGATGTAAGCGGCGACTTGATCATTTATATCCCTCATTCTGCCATTTCTGTCGCTGAAGCAGAAACCATGACTCCCGGAAGCGGTCTCGGCGGATATATAATCATTTCCGAAAACACCTCGGGTGACGTTTCTGAGGATGAATCCGACGACGTTTCCGAGGATATTTCCGATGAAGCTTCGGAGGAGGTTTCCGAGGACTCCTCCGAGGATGTTTCCGACGAGCCCTATATTCCTTCCGATAAGGAAGACGACGTTTTGACGCTTATGGGCACCGCTCCCGCCAACCCTCTTGCGAAAATCGAAATTTCAGCTCCGAGATATATCGACGGTGAGGTTTTAGAGGTCACTGTTTCTGTTTACGATATTATCGAAGGCGGCTTGAATAGTTTTAGTATCGAAAACTTCACTTATGATGCGACCAAGCTTGTTCTTTTGACCGAGACCAACTCTACCGGCGCGCTTGAATGTATTACCAAATGCCCCGGCAGCGATTGGACGAGCGATAACTTCAGTAAGGTTGAAAGAGAAGGCGTTCTTACGCTTGCCGCGTTAGGCGGACTTATGGACGACAGTCAGATTCTCAAGAACGATTACGGTCTCGTTTTTACGCTTCGCTTCCAAGTTCTCGAGGGAACTACCGATGAATTGGTATTCTACGCTCCTCACGAAAGCGTTCTTGCCAGCGTGGCGAACGATATTTATCCTATGCCCTGTGAAAGCGACTATCTTATAGTTCATCATAAATGCGCTCTCGGTCATACCGAAAGCGAGGTTGACTGTGAAAATGATCAAATTTGTACGGTTTGCGGCGACGTTCTTGCTCCCGCTATCGGACATATTGCAGGTGCCGAAGCTGATTGCGAAAACGATCAGACCTGTACGGTTTGCGGCGATGTTCTTACTCCCGCTCTCGGACATACCGCGGGTGCGGAAGCGGACTGTGAAAATGACCAGACTTGTACCGTTTGCGGCGACGTTCTTGTTCCTTCGCTCGGACACGATTACGACGCAGTAGTAACCAAGCCCGATTGCGAAAACGGCGGTTATACTACCCATACCTGCGCAAACTGCGGTGATACCTATACGGACAACGCTACCGACGCCCTCGGTCACGACTATGACGATGTGGTAACCAAGCCCGATTGCGAAAATGGCGGTTACACTACACATACCTGTGTAAACTGTGGCGATGCCTATACAGACAGCGAGGTTCCTTCGCTCGGACACGATTACGACGCAGTTGTAACCAAGCCTGACTGTAATAACGGCGGTTATACTACCCATACTTGTGTAAACTGCGGCGACACTTACACCGATAGCAAAATTCCTGCTCTCGGACATACCGCAGGTGCCGAAGCTGATTGTGAAAACGACCAGACCTGTACGGTTTGCGGCGACGTTCTTGTTACTGCTCTCGGACACGATTACGCCGAGGTTGTGGTAACCGAGCCCGATTGCGAAAACGGCGGTTATACCACCCATACTTGCAAAAACTGCGGCGACGAATATGTTGACAATGAGGTTCCCGCGCTCGGACATACCGCAGGTTCTTCGGCTGATTGCGAAAATGACGAGGTCTGTACCGTATGCGGAACGCTTCTTAACGAAGCGCTCGGTCACGATTACGACGCGGTGGTAACCAAACCTGACTGTAATAACGGCGGTTACACTACACATACTTGCGCAAATTGCGGAGATACCTACACCGACAGCGAGGTCCCTGCACTCGGACATACCGCGGGTGCGGAAGCGGACTGCGAAAATGATCAGACTTGTACCGTTTGCGGTGAGGTTTTGAATACCGCCCTCGGACACGATTACGATGCAGTGGTAACCAAGCCCGACTGTGAAAACGGCGGTTACTCTACTCATTCCTGTGCAAACTGTGGTGACCCTTTCGTCGAAAGCGAGGTTCCTGCACTCGGACACACATCAGACGCAGCAGCCGACTGCGAAAACGATGAAATCTGTACCGTTTGCGGAGAGGTTCTTAACGAAGCGCTCGGTCACTGTTACGACGAAGTGGTAACCTACCCCGACTGTGAAAACGGCGGTTATACTACTCACACCTGTGCAAACTGTGGCGACACCTACACCGATAACGAGGTTCCTGCGCTCGGACACACCGCAGGTGCGGACGCTGATTGCGAAAACGATCAAATTTGCACCGTTTGCGGCGACGTTCTTACTCCCGCTCTTGGACATACTGCGGGCGATGAGGCTGATTGTGAAAACGATCAAACCTGTACGGTATGCGGAGCTGTTCTCGAGGCCGCTCTTGGACATACCGAAGGTCCTGTTGCTGATTGCGAAAACGATCAGACCTGTACCGTTTGCGGAACGGTTCTTGACGAAGCGCGTGGTCACTCGTACTACGATGTAGTAATCGACCCTAATTGCGAAAATGCCGGATATACTGCGCATATCTGTTCTGACTGCGGAGATACTTATAACGATAGCGGGGTTCCTGCACTCGGACACACAGCAGGTGAAGAAGCTGATTGTGAAAACGACCAGATTTGTACTGTTTGCGGTGACGTGCTTGCTACCGCCCTCGGACACGATTACGACGCAGTAGTAACCGAGCCCGACTGTGAAAACGGCGGTTACACTACTCATACCTGCGCTAACTGCGGTGATACCTACACCGATAGCGAGACCGAGCCCGGCGGACACGGCGACGGCGAATGGTTTACTCTCGAAAATAAAGATAAAGAACTCCGTTGCGAGCATTGCGGCGAGGTCTTGGCTGTTGATCTCTGGTGTGACGTAAATCAGGACGGTAGAGTCAATATGTTCGACTACGTTCTCGTTAAGTCGATATACTTCAAAAAACAGGAAGCACCCGACGTTCAGAAGCAACGCGCTGATATTACCGGAGACGGTAAGGTTAATATGTTTGACTACATTCTCGTTAAAAACCATGTTCTTGCAAAATAACAAAGGATAAATAAAAAAGGCTGTCTCGCCGCGAAACGAGATAGCCTTTTTGTTATAATTCCTTTACAATGCGCTCGTTTAAACGTACGAGTACGGTGTCCTTTCCGATTCGCTCGATATCACACCAAGGAATGACGATTCGATTTTTCGTAGACAGCGAGGCAAAGAATCCGTCTCCGGGGAGAATTATCGACGTTATTTCTCCGCTTGCCGAATTGAATTCAATATCGGTAACGCACCCGAGCAAACGGCCGTCGCATAGATTTATTACCTCTTTGCTCCGTAACTCCGAAAAGGACGATAACGGAAACGTTAAAGGAGTATGCATATAAGTCCGCCGCTGCCTTCGTTTATGATTCGCTGGATAGTTCCCGCTATTTTTGTACGCGCTTCGTCGGGCATATGGGAAAGCTTGCTGTTGAGCCCTTCGTTGACAAGCTCGTGAAGCGTCTTTCCGAACATATTAGACTCCCAAATTCGCTTAGGATCCTCCTCGAATTCCTTAAGAAGGAAGCTTACGAGCTCTTCCGACTGGCTTTCTGTGCCGACTATCGGACTTACCTCGGTTTCGATATCCGCCTTCATCATATGTATCGACGGAGCGCTCGCTTTTAGCTTTACACCGTATCCGCCCGCCTGCTTTACTATTTCGGGCTCCTCGAGCGTAAGCTCGTCGATGGACGGCATGACGATTCCGTATCCGTCGTTCATAACGTCATCGATAGCGCTCGCGACGCGGTCGTACTTCTTTTTTGTGGAAGCAAGCTCAGTCATTATTTTTAAAAGCTCTCGTTCGTTTTCTATCTCAAACCCGCTTCTCTCGCCGAGAATGCCGTAAAAAATTCTTTCGGGGACCCTTACGTCGATGTCGGCGCTTCCGCTTCCGAGATCTAACCTTTCGAGTCTTGCGCTCATATCCTCGCCTGAGAATGCGTTTACTGCGTCGCTGATTTCTCCGACTCTCGATATGCTTTTGGCACAGCTGTCAATCTCGGATAAAAGCGATTCCTTTAAGGCGTTGCCGTCCTCGAGTATGTCGAGCCACGCGGGGACGGAAAAGCTTACTTCTCTTACGGGGAACTCGTAAAGAACGCTTTTTAATATATCCTTTATGTCGGATTCGTTCATATCTATACAATTCAATGCGAGCACGGGAACGTCGTATTCGTTTTCGAGCTCGGCCGCGAGCGATTGCGAATGCGCCGAATGGGGAGTTGCCGAGTTGAGTACGACAACAAAGGGCTTTGACAGAGCTTTTAATTCGCTTATTACCCGTTTTTCGGCTTCTACGTATGATTCACGGGGTATATCGCCTATGGTTCCGTCGGTGGTGACAACGATTCCTATCGTCGAGTGCTCCTCGATGACTCTTTTCGTTCCCGTTTCTGCGGCGACTTCGAAGGGAAGGGGAGTCTCCGACCAAGGAGTCATAACCATTCTCGGCTGGCCGTCCTCGATCAAACCCATTGCGCCCGATACGATATATCCGACGCAATCTATAAGCTTTATACGACATTCCGCTCCCTCGTCAAGTGAAACGTTTACCGCTGTTTCGGGAATAAACTTCGGTTCGGTGGTCATAACTGTTCTTCCCGAAGCCGATTGAGGCATTTCGTCCTTTGCGCGCTCTCGCATACTGTCTGAATCAATGTTGGGGAGAATAAGTGCTTCGGTGAATTTCTTTATAAGAGTGGATTTACCCGTTCTTACGGGTCCGACCACCCCAATGTAAATATCTCCGCCGGTGCGGGTGGAGATATCGCTGTATATGCCTGTGTCGGTCATAATAAGTCCTCCTTGCTTTTTGTTACAAATGTATTCAAATATGTTAGTTTATAGAACAAATTATTGATATTAGATTCATTGACAATGCGACGGATTTGTGGTATTCTCAAAAATGTAATATACCACTATCGTTCGGAGGGACGGCTTTATGAAACAAATAAAAAGAATAGGTGTTTTGACGAGCGGCGGCGACGCCCCCGGTATGAATGCGGCGGTACGTGCCGTAACGAGACTTGCTCTTTATAAGGGTATCGAGGTTATGGGTATCTATAACGGATATCAGGGACTTATCGAGGGCGACGTTAAACAGCTTCGCGAACGCGACGTTTCCTTTATTATAAACCGTGGCGGTACGATGCTTTATTCTGCACGCAGTAAGGAATTTTGTACTCCCGAAGGACGTCAGAAGGCTATCGCGACCTGCGATAAATACGGAATCGAGGGAATTGTTACGATCGGCGGCGACGGAACCTTCCGCGGCGCGGTTGAGCTTACCCACGACGGTGTCCCCTGTATCGGTATCCCCGGTACCATCGATAACGATATTGCTTCCACCGAGGCTACTATCGGATTCGATACCGCTATGAATACCGTTGTCGATCTCGTCGATAAGCTTCGCGATACGAGTGAGAGCCATTCGCGCTGTACCGTAGTTGAGGTTATGGGTAGGGAAGCCGGAGATATCGCGCTCCAGACCTCTATTGCTCTCGGTGCGGTTACTGCGGTAATTAAAGAAATACCTACCGACTTCGACCACGTTATCGAAAAAATGGTTGAGGCGCGTAAGGGCGGTAAGAGAAACTTCATTATTATAACCTCTGAGGGAATGGGTAAGGATTACGGCGAGGAATTGAGCGCTATGATCCAAAAACGAAGCGGTATAGAATCCCGTTTCGCCCGTCTTGCTCATATTCAGCGCGGCGGTTCGCCTACACTTCGCGACCGTGTTCTCGCTACCCAGATGGGTTGCGCTGCGGTTGAGCACCTTGTTGACGGTCAGATGAAGCAGGTTATGTGCTTAAGAGGTAACAATATCGTCGGTATGGATATCTTCGATGCTCTTACCGTTGATAAGCTTATGAAGGGCAAGCTTACTCCCGAGGAAGAAGAGGCTATCCCGCCTAACAAGCTTTACGAGATGAAACGCATCGTTGCCGATAAGCAGGCTTATAAAAACTACCTTAATTATATAATAGACCATATTACGCTTTAATTCGCGATATTTCGCCGTCCTTGTGTATTTTGTACATAAGGGCGGTGTTATTTTTTACATCCGAAACCATAAAATACATGAAAACTTGCTTTTTATAAGTTGACACGTGAATTATTTTGTGATATAATTCAGTTAACAATGGGGTCAATCCCTAAAAAATAAGAAAGGAAAATCCAAAATGAAGAGAATTTTCGCGATTCTTCTTACCGTGGCTATGCTTGCTACTCTTTGCTCGTCTATGATCGTAGTAAATGCTGAAGCAAGATCGATGCACGTTACTCTTTGGAACCCTGAAGCAGGTGCTTACGTGGGCGCCGAAGAAGGAGTCATCTACACCACGACCAACACCAACAACGGTTGGTGGCAACAGGTATCCTTCAAGCCTAACGGCTCTAATTGGGAAGTTGTAGAAACTGCATTCGCTTCCGGCGCAGTGCTCGCTATTCCCGAAGGCGGTTTCGTTTGGGCTCTCCATGATACCAGCTCTAACGATTGGCAGTTCATTCAGACTATGTCTGCTGGACAGGTTTATACCATCTCTGGTCTCGACCTCGCTAACCAGACTGCTTCCAATCCTACCATCGCACTTTACGATCCCAGCGTAACTGCTATGCACGTTACTCTCTGGAATCCCGCTGATGCTTCCATTCCTACCGGACAGGATGGCATCATCTACACCACTACCAACACCACTAACGGTTGGTGGTATCAGGTAGCTTTCGCTCCTAACGGCGAAAACTGGGAAGTTGTTGAGCTTCAGCTCTGCAACGGCTCTGCTGCTACCATTCCCGAAGGCGGCTTCATCTGGGCTCTCCATGGTGAAAGAGCTGGTTGGGAATTCATTTACGCTATGCAGGTTGGTCAGATCTACACCATCTCCGGTCTCGATCTCGCTAACCAGACTGCTACCGGCGCTACTATCAAGCTCGCTGGCAAGACTGAAATCCCTGCTCCCGAAGTTGGTGGCGAAAACAACACCACCGAACCCGCTGAAGAAACCCTCTTCTGGCTTACCCACTACAATGACGGTACTCCTGAAGGCGCAGGTGTTATCTTCACCGAAAACGACGGTGCAGGTCAGTGGTGGATCCACTACTACTTCTACCCTGTAGAAGGTCTTGAAAACGTTTACGAAATCGTAGATATCAAGCCCAACGGCGAAACCGGTTCTATCCAGATCGCTCCCGGCGGCTTTGTTTACGGTATCAACGTTGGTAACAACTGGCCTCAGGTTCTTGCTGATGCAGGTGCTACCGGCGACGGCGCTACCGGTCAGTGGTTCGATACTGAATTCTACGCTAACGAACCTAACTATGCAGGTGTTAACTCCACCGCAGCTTGGAATGATGTTCAGGATTGGGCAGTTGGTAACCAGTTCGTTATCAACGGTCTTGATCTCGAAAACCTCACCATTCCTACCACCACTCCTGACGTAAACCGTTGGGAAGACGGTTACGTATGTACCGCTACTTACAAGGCATACGTTGCTGAAACCGAAGAACCCTCCGAAGCTCCTTCTGAAGAACCCTCCGAAGTTCCTTCTGAAGATCCTTCCGAAGATCCCGAAATTCCTGACTACATGGGCGAAGCTCCTGCTGATCCCTTCGCGGCTTTCGACATCATCGTTGACGGCGGCTACAAGGCAGGCGAAACCCTTACCGTTAAAATCACCGTTAAGGACGTTAAGTACGAAAAGGGCTTGAACGCTGTAATGGCTACCTTCGTGTACGATACCGGCGTTCTTACTCTCGAAAACACTGAAGAATCCTCCGGCGCTCTCGACTGCATTACCAAGGCTCCCGGCGCTGAAGGCTCCAGCGAATGGTACAAGGAAAACTTCTCTAAGATAGAAGACGACGGCACCATTACTCTTGCTACTATGGGTGGCGTTGCTGAATCTGATATCTATGCTAAAGATGGCGACATCGAATTCACTCTTAACTTCACCGTTGCTGAAGGCACCGAAGGCGATATTCTCTTCTATATGCCTCACGCTTCTTGTATCGTTATGGGTGACGACGACTTCATTACTCAGTCTCCTGCACTTGGCGATGAACTCGTAGTTTCTGAAGCTGTTGAAGCTCCTTCTGAAGATCCTTCCGAAGAACCCGAAGTTCCTTCTGAAGATCCCTCCGAAGAACCCTCTGAAGTTCCTTCTGAAGATCCCTCCGAAGAACCCGAAGTTCCTTCTGAAGATCCCTCCGAAGAACCCTCCGAAGAACCCTCTGAAGTTCCTTCTGAAGATCCTTCCGAAGAA
>JAZRLT010000022.1:0-3881 GCA_045646995.1 Eubacteriales bacterium
GTCCGCTTGCTCATTCAGGAAATAGTCTGCACCGCAATCATCGTAATATTCATAGCTGAAGAATTTGGTAGCTGCCTTGTGCTTCTTGATCTTTATGAAATATACGAGATATGCGACGTAAACGATAAGCGCCGCCAACGAAATCCATAATCCGCCGGGAAGAGTAAAGCCGCTGTCTCCTACCGAGACCTTGCATCCGGTGATGAAGCCAGGAGTGCTGTAATCGAATCTGATTTCGTTTTCACCTGCTTCGCATTCAACCGCTACAAAACCGTAGGTTACCTTTAGAACGTCCTTTTCGGTTCCGTTTACCGTCGCGCTCCAGCCGTATTCCTCGTAAGGAACGCTGAAGAATACGACTCCCGCCTTGTTAAGCGTAATGCTTGCCGTAAATCCGCTTCCGGAATATTCAAAACTGTCGCAAGCCATAGCGCGTCGCTCGATTATGGATGCCTTGTAGGTGTCCTTCGATGCGGTCGCCTTGTTGGCAAGACCGACGCGGGTCATAAATTGACTGTAATATGTCGCCATATCGTCGGGAACGATGAGATATTTACAAAGAACCTCAGCTCTCTGCGATTCGGTGTAAGCGCTTTCAAAATCGGATTGAGTCATAAATTCGGAATAAGCAAATCCCATAGGAAGGAAATACTTGTTTTCGTAGACGTCAAATCCGTTTTCGGTCTTGAGATATTCGAATCCGTAGGTGTCGTGCGCTTTGACTGTCTTCTTCTTTTTGGTTTTTGCGCCCGTTTCGGGATCGGTTTCGGTTACGGTGACGTTTTTAGAGTTCTTTTTGGTCTCGATTACCGAATATTTGACCGAGGTCAAGCCCCTGACGCCGTAGATCGAGCTGTCAACGCGCGTTGCGACCGATCTCTTGACGCCGATTACGGGATAAAATTCCATAATTGAAGGAGGTACGACTGTGTGGAAGTTTTCGATCGTGGGATATTCCCAATAAATGCCGAGGTTGTCTATCGTGGATTTGCTCGAGGATTTGTATTGGTCTATACGGTAAAATTCCTCGTGAGGATCGGGTAATTCGATCGTGCCCTCGATACATTGATCTACCATAAAATCGCTCGTTTGACCGTATTGCTTGCCGTTTGTAATATGAATACATCCGTATAATACAGTCATCAAAGATACGCCGATCAAGAGCGCACTTTCGAATTTTTTGGTTCCGCGGAATTTTCTGATAATATACGCCGTTATCATTATTCCGAGGAAGGCGAGCGCAACGTAAAGCCAGAATCTGAAGCGATAGGGAGGATATCCCAACTCCATGGTGTCGGCATCGTTTTCGTGCCATATCAATCCGAGCGGGATAGCGACTACCGTACAGAAGAATGTCATTAAAGCCGTAGGCACACGCCACTTCGTTCGCTTGTCCTCTAATGCTATGATGGTAGCCAATGAAAGCATCATTATCATCATATAAAGCCAGCGCGCGTAATACGAGCTGTTGAAAAGGAAGAACATACTGTTAAGTATGGGAATGAACGAACAGATAATTAGGAATATAATAAGCGTTTTCAGCCACGTGCGCTTCTTAACGGTAAATAAGGCAAATACGCCGCTTAAAGCGAACATCGGGAGGTACATCGATATTGACGCCCATCTCGTTTCGTGTCCGCTGAAGAAATTGACTCGAGAAGGAATATCGGGCGGGAAGAAATAGGATTCAAATATCTGACCGTATCTCTGCCAATAAAACTCTCCGCTGTTTTGCCATCTGAGTAATCTCATAAACTGGCTCTTCGCGTTTTCCCATTTGCCGTCAAGCGCATATTCGATGGCTTTGCTTATGGTGCCGGTGTAAGAGCTTTCGATACGTGAGTTGCCCATCAGCGCCGCGGCAGCGGGTAGGAAAATAAACATCGCCATTAAAAGTCCGATTACAGACTCGAATGCAAGTCCGAAGAACTTCTTAAGAGTTATGCGGAAGGATTTTGATGAAAGCCTGAAAAGGAAATAGATGATACAGAATACTACCTGACCTGCAAACATAAAATAATTTATGAGAGCGTTTACCATAACCGCTATGGCAAAAAGACCTTTGCGGTCGTTCTGGACGTATTCCTCCATACCGATAAGAAGAAGCGGGAAGAAGGCGACTACGTCGTGGAACTGATTGAAAAAGGTGTTGTATATCTGGAATCCCGAGAAGGCGTAGAGTAACGCGCCTATAACGGCGTAATCCTTGTTCTTGACGAATCGCTGAAGGAACGCGTACGCCAATATTGCGGCTACCATATATTTTAACATATACATCGGTGCCATAAGATAAGGTACCCAAGAAGCGGGGAATAAACACATTATCCAGAAAAAGGGGCTTCCGAGCATATAGTAGGAATAGCTACCTACGAAGTTAGAGCCGAGGTCGGTGACCCAGTCCCATCCAACCGAGCCCTCGTGTACCATTCTTACACAATGCTCGTAAAAAGGAATCTGTTGGGCGTTGTAGTCGCCGTAATAAAGGAATACCGCCGAACCGGTTTTGATAAATTCAACGAGGATGAACGGTATGGTGATACACGCAGAAAGAATAAAGGACCATAAAAGCACCTTTCTGTAAAAATGCCAAGGGCTGTTCTTGTCAAATTTAAACTTGCTGCGTATCATTTCGATAGCGGTCATTAGTGTCCTCCTTTCGGAAAAACCGTTAGAAATATACAGATTAATTGTACTATCTTTCCTCTGTAATGTCAATAAGATAAACGATATCTTTTTTTGTTGATAAAAAACTGCCACGGTCTGTACCGTGGCAGAATTTTTTATGCTAATGCGTATTTGTTTTTGTACGATTCGTAATCCTCACGGAACTTTTCATTGTTACCGCTCTTGATATCGTTGAGATATCTGTGAGTGTCGAATGCGCCCTCGGAAACCTCAATAAGAGCTACTGCGATGTTCGAGCAGTGGTCGGATACACGCTCCATACCGTTGATAAGGTCGGATAGGATGAATCCAAGCTCGATCGTGCAGGTGCCGGCCTGAAGTCTTACGATGTGGTTTGCGCGCATCTGTACTGCAAGACCGTCGATTACCTGCTCAAGAGGCTCGACCTTTCTTGCAAGCTCGGTGTCGCCTTTTTCGAATGCCGTAAAGGTTATGTCTATGATCTCGCGAAGCGCATTCGAAAGAACTTCGACTTCCTTTTGCGCCTCGGGGGAGAAGTGGAGCTTCTTTTCATTGAGCTCTTGAGCGGTGCGGAGAACCTCTACCGCGTGGTCGCTTATGCGCTCAAAGTTGCCGATAGAATGAAGCATAGTAGAAACGCTCTGAGAGTCTCTCATAGTGAGACCGTCGCTCGAAAGCTTAACGAGATAAGTTCCGAGCTCGTCCTCGTATACGTCAACGATTCCTTCGGCTTCCTCAATCTCGGTGGCGAGGTTTGCGTCGTATTTGTCGAGTATGTCTATCGATTTGAGCATCGTATCCTTGGCGATGCCGCTCATTTTAACGGTAAGGGAATTACAGTGTGCAACCGCAACCGCGGGAGTAGCGAGAAGTCTTTCGTCGAGAAGTATCTTCGTTTCGCCTTCGCCGTCCTTGTCGCGGATAATAGCGTATGCAAGCTTAACGAGAAGCTTCGAGAAGGGAAGAAGTGCCGCTGTCGTGATAATGTTGAACAGCATATGGCAAATTGCAATACCGAACGCGTCGATTCGTGCGTCGAGTATGAAGGAGAAGTCGAATATCCAATGTAAAAGGTAGAATACGACTAAGCAAAGTACGGTACCGATGATATTAAAGGACATATGAACTACCGCTACTCGCTTTGCGTTTCTGTTAACGCCAAAGCTCGAGATAAGAGCGGTAACGCAGGTGCCGATGTTCTGACCCATGATTATCGGAATAGCCATACCGAAGGT
>JAZRLT010000023.1:0-11070 GCA_045646995.1 Eubacteriales bacterium
ATCAACCTGCTGGATGATACCGTCCTTCATAACAACGATACGGGTAGCCATGGTCATAGCTTCGACCTGGTCGTGGGTAACGTAGATGAAGGTGGTCTGGAGCTTGTGGTGAAGCTTGGTAAGCTCGGTTCTCATGGTAGCACGGAGCTTAGCGTCAAGGTTGGAGAGCGGTTCGTCGAGAAGGAATACCTTAGGCTCACGAACGATTGCACGACCGAGCGCAACACGCTGCTTCTGACCGCCGGACAAAGCCTTGGGCTTTCTGTCAAGGAGGTGAGTGATGTCAAGGATTCTTGCAGCTTCTTCAACTCTGCGCTTGATTTCTTCTTTTCTGACTTTACGGAGCTTAAGACCGAAAGCCATGTTGTCAAATACGGACATGTGGGGATAAAGAGCGTAGTTCTGGAAAACCATCGCGATATCTCTGTCCTTAGGAGCTACATCGTTAACGCGCTTGTTATCGATGAAGAGTTCACCTTCGGTAATTTCTTCGAGACCGGCGATCATACGAAGAGTAGTAGTCTTACCACAACCCGAGGGGCCGACGAAGATAACGAATTCCTTATCCTTGATGTCAAGGGTGAAGTCGGAAACCGCGGTTACGCCGCCGGGGAATCTTTTGTAAATGTGCTTAAACAATACACTTGCCATTTGAAACCTCCATATGAGGATAATGCCTCATTTCTATCACGTACAATAATATCAAAAATTAATCATAAATGTAAGTGATTAATTACCCAAATTTTAACCTTTCGGTTTATGTATTTTGCATAATTTTACATATATGACCCCTATATTTTGGGTTTTTCGAACCCGTGGACGAACCCTTCGCTGTCTTTTGAGCATATATCTCCGGCTATAATTCGTCCATTTCTAACAAATAACGTTGCAAAAACATCTCCGTTGAATTCGTAGTTTGTAACCTTGAATACGTATGCCGTTGCGTCCTTGCCAGCATATCGTTTAAGATTTAAACCCTGTGCGCGTTGAATTGCATTGTATTTTTCGTAGACGCTGTTAAATTCCTCGGGAATTTCTATCTCGTATGTGCTTATGGGTTGTTTTTCTACTTCATAGCCGAATGATGAAAGGAATTTCGCCATATCCTCTTCGTTTGAAATGTTTTTGTAGTCCGTGGTTACGAATGCCGCGTCCGATGAAGCGCTTACTGCGGGTAAAACACTAACCGCTGTAAGCAACAAAGCTACAGAAACGGCAATCACAGCAAAGAATTTCAACCCTGAGGCTTTTAAAGTATAAACAAACATATCGGTTGCTCCTTAGATTTACTTTGGTAAATTATATAAGGAACAACCAATATTTATTCATTCATTGTATGAGGAAATGATTTCTTCTAAACGTTCGAGCTCGGAATAAAGCTCATCTATCTTGTTTTCATGCTCTTTTTCCGATTCATACAGCTGATTTAGTGCAACGTAGTCGCTTAAAATCGATTCGTCGTTTTGTTTTGATTTGATTTCGAACAACTTTTCCTCGAGCTTTGCGATTTCTTTTTCCGCCGCGGCATATCTTGTTTTTGCGGAACGGAATTGGTTTTTGCGTTGTTTGGCTTCCTCGAAGCTTGTTTTTCCTGCTCCTGCCGTCTGCTTTTGAAGAACAATCTCGGTTTTGACACGTTTTTCAATAAATTCATCGTAACCGCAATTTTTATAAGAAAAACCGTCGGGATATCCGTTTTTGTCAATCTCGAGAATAGATGTTGCAAGACTTCTTATGAAATATCGGTCGTGTGACACTGAGATGATAGTGCCGTCGTAATCATTCAACGCAGTCTCAAGCATTTCTCGCGAATCTATATCCAAGTGGTTGGTAGGCTCGTCGAGTATTAAGAGGCTAACACCGCACGCGACCATTTTAGCTATTGAAACGCGTGCGCGCTCTCCGCCGCTTAAAACCGATATGCTTTTGAATACATCCTCGCCGCGAAAACCGAAGCGGGCGAGCATCGAGCGAATTTCTGTGTTTGTTTTGTCGGAATAAACTCTCCAAATCTCGTCGATTACGGAGTTATTCTGGTCAAGTAACTGCTGTTCCTGATCGTAATATCCGATTTTTTGATTATATCCAAGCTCGAAAATGCCTTCGCGTTGCTTTTCTCTGCCGGTAAGTATCTTTAATAACGTAGATTTTCCCGTGCCGTTGGCACCGATGACGAAAAGACGTTCGCCTCGCTTTAGCTCGAAGGATATGTTATCGAAAAGAGGTCGGTTCGGGTAGGACATAGACAAACCGCGAACCGAAAGAACGTCGTTACCCATTGCACCCGAGTTGGAAATCGAAAAGTTTATTCCGCGTTCCTTTTCCTTCGGCTTTTCGAGCTTTACCATCTTATCGATTGTTTTCTGTCGGCTTTCGGCGGCAATTATATTCTTTTCGCGATTCCATTTTCTTTGGTTTTCTATGAAGGCTTCAAGTCGTGCGATTTCTTTTTGCTGAAGATTGTAGTGCTTTAGCTTGGCTTCGTCCAAAGCCTTCTTCTTATCGCGGAACACGGTGTAGTTTCCATCGTACATTTCGGAAATGCCGTGAGAAATCTCGAGCGTCTTGTTGGTAACGTTGTCGAGGAAATATCTATCGTGAGATATTATAAGGAATGTTTTCTTTGAGGATTTGATATATCCTTCGAGCCATTCGCACGCCTGTGAATCAAGGTGGTTTGTAGGCTCGTCAAGGAGCATAATATCCGGGTCGCGGAGAAGAAGATTTACGAGTAATAGCTTGGTTTTCTGTCCTCCGCTTAACGTATCGGCGTTTTTGTCGAGATCGGTTTCTGAGAATCCGAATTTTGCAAGCATTGATTTGGTTTTGCCGCGGAATTCGTTTCCGCCGAGCAAATTGAACCTTTCGTTACCGATTACAAACGCTTTGATTGCATTTTCGTCGCCGTTTTCCATACGCATTTGAAGCTCATGAAGATCGGATTCGAGCTGTATCAGCTCGCCGAAAGCTGATACCGCCGCTTCGTATATGGAACAGTTGAAACGATGAGCATCGTTTATCTGCTCGAGACAGCCTACGTCAACGCCGTTCGATATAAAAACGTTTCCGTCTGTTGAATCGAGCTTGCCGCGTATTATCGAGAATAGGGTAGACTTACCTGCACCGTTAACTCCGATAACGCCAACCTTGTCGCCCTCGTTGACAGAAAAATCTATTTTTTCGAGTATTACGTCCGCGCCGTATGATAATGATACGCCGTCACAGACAATTATGCTCATATCTTTCCTCCGTAAGTATAACTAAATAGCAATATATCATATGGGAGTGAAAAAGTCAAATTATAGTTGGTTATTTAATATTGTAATTGCTTTGAGGTTGTGGTAATATGTAGATGTGTTCAAAGAGTGACTGCATTATTTAGAAAAATTGATTTCTGAGTTATATAAGGTATATGATGATAAAAACTGTAATTTTCGATGCGTTTGATACTCTATTTCAAGTTGAAAAGGGTGCATCTGCGAAATATATAATTGATCGCATAACCCAGTGCGGTTATACTGTTGATGAAGCTGAATTTCATAAGCTTTGGAAAGCGTATTATACAGAACATACATCAGCCGACAACATCTTTAAAACAGAACGAGAAATATTTACCGCAAGAATAAAAATGCTTTACAATAAATATGGCGTTTCATACGATGCTGTAGCGGATGCAAATCTGCTGATGGAAAAATCCAAAAACAGATGCGTGTTTGATGATGTTATACCAACTCTTGAAGCTCTGAAAGGGAAGTGTAGCGTTTACATTGGCTCTAATACCGATAACGATGTTTTGTCTGCAGTAATGCAAAAGAACGGAATAACGGTAGATAAGATATATACTTCGGAAAATTTGAGATGTTATAAACCTTCTGCAATGTTTTATAATGCAATCGTAAAAGAAAACGGACTTTTATATAATGAGGTATTATTTGTTGGAGACTCTTTGACAGATGATGTACTTGGACCAAAGAATGTTAACATAACAACTTGTTGGTTGAATAGAGAAGGAAAACCAAGAACGGAAATTATTCCTGATTATGAGATACAAAATTTAATGGAACTAATTACAATGATAAAATGATTATTACTTGAAAGCTAAAGCAATAATTGGATATGAATATAAAAATCGAAACAGCGGTAGATAAAAGAACTATTGATAATATAAAGCAAGAAGAAATTGATTTCCCCAAACGTTTCGCTTCATTTGTTGAAAAAGAATACGGCGTTTTGTACTATATGGAAGATAACAAAGATTCTTATGATGGAAACCATGCTTGTATTTATCCCCGAAAGATAAATGATTTGGGAAGTGTATTGGATGATATAACAGAATTCTATTCCAAACTCGGTATAAATGCATCAATTTATCATCCTTATGTAAAGAACTATTTTTCTGATAACAAAAGTATTTTGAAAAGCCATGGATATGAGTATGTTTCTCAACCCGATCATAGAGTTATGCTATTAACAGCTGAGAATAACATAAGGCATAATGGTGTTCTTAAAATCAGCGTATCGAACAAATGGGATGAAAGAGTCGCTACTGATATTTTGATTCCCAGTGGTGAGCCTTGGGAGATAGACGTAACAAGAAAGCGTTTGGAAAGAGAAGGTACATATCTTTTCGTCGGAGCACTTGACGGCAAAGCGGTTGTATATACAGACATACATGTATCTAATCATGGCAACACTCGTTTTGATTATATTGTTACTTCAAAAGAGTCGCGCGGAAAAGGATATGCAAGCGAACTTTTAAGTTATGTGATTGAATATTGTAAAGCAAATGGATTGCCAAACTGTTGGCAATGGGCAGGACCATCGGAAAATATTTGTCATAAAGCTGGCTTTCGTGAATCCTTTACGATGGAAGCAGGATATGCTAAATACATAAGTAGGTGATATATATGTTAAAAAATAACAATAAAGAAAGAATTATTGAGCAGGGATTCACATGGAAGGTTTTGGTTATTTTTTCGATAATCATTGTAATATCTTGCTCATTGGTGTTTTTACTAAATATTGACATTGCATACGATGACAGTGGTTATATTCCGCGCAACTGGGTAGTTGGTATCTACTATTTCGTTTTGACGATAGTTGCTCTTGCCGTTGCATCCGTTATAAAAATCATTTACAAGGATAGGGTTTGCTTGTGGCAATTGCTTTTGATTTCAATTATTTTGCCGATCCTATGCTATGCTATTAACTATCACGCCTACAAAAAAGGTGGTCCGCTACATTCTTTGGTTGACTATGGTGGTATTTTCCATTTTATTGCGATTGGTGACTGGGATTTCGACGGAATAAATGATGAATATTATTCCAGAATGAGCGAGGAACGCACGGTGTCTTTTCTCTGTGGCGTTGATTATAATGACGATTTAATTAAAAACATATCTGTAGAAGTCACTGGTTCGGGACTTTCTTTAGACAGAACCTTTTGTGATTATGATTGGGAAAAACAGGTTATCAAATTACATATTAATAAAAATCACGCCGAATATAAAAATATTGATGTGAAGATTGAGATATATGATTCCGGAACTAAGAATTATATCGAATTGTATATTAATGATGAGCAGATTGAATATAAAACCATTAATGACAATAAGGTGTGCGTTTCGTTCGATTCCGATGAATGCATCAAATGGCAGAATTCTTCCGATAGCGAGTTTATAGAAATACCAATTAAATATATTGTTAAGTCCAATTGAGATTTATAAATATGAAAATATCGCTCCCGAAGTTAACGGAAGCGATATTTTTATTAAAAGATATTTAATTAGTCGATTGCAACGGCGGTTTCTCTTTCTCTGAAAAAGAGACTGATCAACCACGCACCGCTTATTGCGACAAGCGTATAAACGATTCTGCTGAACAATTCGCCCTGAGCGCCGAAGATCCATGCGACGATATCGAATCTGAAAAGTCCTATCGAACCCCAGTTCAAGGCGCCGACGATACAAAGGAATAATGCTATTCTGTCAAGTATCATATTTTCATCCTCCTCGATGATATTTTGCTCAATAGGATAATAAATATTCATTGACAAGATTGTATTTTTTGGTTATTATATTTTAATGTAAAAAACGAAAATGAGGTAACGGCTATGAGAATGAGGCCTAAAAAGAACAGAGAGAAGAGAATGGAAAGAGTAGATTCTCTTTTTGTTAACAGGAAAGATGACGGTTTTGTTGATATAGAGTCGTCGTACGATAATGACGGTGAATTGTTTTTGGAAATAGGCTGTGGCAAGGGTGCGTTTATCAAAGGATTGTCGGAGCAATATCCGAACAACAAATTGCTTGCTGTTGAGCTTGTTCCCGACGTTTTGATGATGGCTATGGAGAAGATTCAGCGCGAGGGAATAGAGAACGTAAGATTTCTTCACGCGAATGCCGACACTATCGCGGATATTATTCCCGAACGCTCTGTTTCTAGATTGTATCTTAACTTTTCGGATCCTTGGCCCAAAAAGCGTAACGCGAAACGCAGACTTACTAGTCCGTTGTTTCTCGAAAGATATAAAAAAATTCTTGCTGATGACGGCAAGATAATTTTTAAAACAGATAACAAGGGTCTTTTTGATTATTCGCTTGAAAGCTTCGTTGAAAACGGGTTCACCGTGAGTGACGTTTGCTTCGACCTTCACAGCGACCCCGTATTTTCAAAGGATAATATAAAAACTGAATATGAAACCACTTTTTCGGAAAAGGGTTTTCTCATCAATCGTCTTGTAGCACAGGTTAAGAAAGAAACTCTTTAACGACTAAACGTTCGTCGAACGGGTATTTGACCCCTTCGATTTCTTCGTAGTTTTCGTGTCCTTTGCCGATAAGCAGTATTACGTCGCCCTCCCGTCCTATGCGGAGGGCTTCTTTTATTGCTTCGCGACGGTTAGGAATTATAATGTATTTTCCGTTGGTTTTATGCATTCCTACAAGAATATCGTTAATGATATCCTCGACCTTTTCAAAGCGGGAATTGTCCGAGGTGATGATCGACAAATCGGAGTTGTTACCGATAACCTCTCCCATTCCGTACCTTCTTAATTTGCTTCGATTACCTCCGCAACCGAAAACGGAAATGATACGCTTGGGTGAGTACAGCTTCATAGTTTCAAATAGGTTCTGAACGCTGAATTCATTATGAGCGAAGTCGATAATAACAGTATAATCGGTATTTGTAGGAACGATTTCCATTCTGCCTTTTACGAATGCGTTTTTTAAGCCTTCGATAATATATTGCTTGTCAATTCCGTCTTTGTCAGCGACTGCTATAGCCGCTATTGCGTTATATAATGAGAAATAGCCCGGAGTATTAAGGTCTACAACGTAATTTGTATCTCCGTATTCTGCCGAAAACTCTGTCATCAGACGTTTTTCGCCTATATAAAATCTTTCGCTGCTAAACACGTAATCGTCGCTTGCGTTTTTACCAAATGTGAAAACGGGGCATTTGGCATCTCTTATAACGCGATCGAAATGCTCGCTGTCCGAATTCGCAAACATCTTATCCGATTGTGAAAAAATCATCTTTTTGCATTCGAGATATTCGTCGAAATCCTTATGCTCGTTTTCTCCTATATGGTCGGGGGAGAGATTGGTGAATATTCCGCTGTTAAAACGGATTCCGTAGGTGCGGTCGAGCTTAAAGCCCTGAGAAGTAGCTTCGATTATAGCTGTATCACAGCCTGCATCAAGCATTTCTTTATAATACTTGTGGAGCAAATAGGACTCGGGAGTAGAGTTGGCGGTTTCATATTCAACGTCGCCGATGTATGTGCCCGTCGAGCCCATAACGCCTACCTTGTGTCCTGCCGCCTCGTATATACTTTTTATCATAAACGAGACGCTGGTTTTGCCCTTTGTACCTGTGATGCCGATGGTATTGAGCTTTTCGGCGGGGCGGCCAAAAAGATTTGCGCTTGCAAGTGCAAGGAATTTTCTCGTGTTTTCGACTTTGAGTATTACGGCATCGTCGGGCAAAGAAACTTCCTTCTCAACGGCGAAAACTCGTACGCCCTTGTTATAAACATCTTGCGCGTAGCTATGTCCATCGCTTTTAAAGCCGCTGATACATACAAAAAGCGTATCCGAAACAGCTTTTCTTGAGTCATAAATTATGTCGTTAATATCGATTGATAAATCAACGTTTTCGGATTTGTATTCTATTCCGTATATGAGTTCGGAAAGCTTCATTGTGTTTCTCCTGTATGTTATTGATGAATTAAAATTCCTTTAAATACCGTGACGCAACTTCCGGAAATATACATATTTGCGTCTTCGCGAAGCTCGGTAGTTATTATTCCGCCTGACTGATGAACGTGTGCGACGCGATCGATAAGACCTTCCGAAAAAGCGGCAAAGGCACATGCACAGCTTCCTGTTGAACAGGAAAGAGTTTCGCCGATTCCGCGCTCCCATACCCTCATGGCAATTCTATTACCGCAGGAAACAGTGGCAAATTCCACGTTGGTGCCTTCGGGAAATATCGGGTGGCGCTCAATGGCGCGTCCGAATAAATTGAATTCATCGTCGGTCAAGGTTGACGTAAAGACGACACAATGAGGATTTCCGATAGAAACAGCCGTGTATGAAATATCAGCATCAGCTATTGATAATAAACCTTTTTCGGTAATTGAGGGAGCTCCGATTTGTACTGTTATTGCGTCGTCTTCAACGACCAGTCTTCTTATTCCGGCTAAAGTTTCGCAATCAAATATTTTGCGTTTGAAAAATCCGTTATCATAAACGTATTTGGCGGTGCATCTGAGTGCGTTTCCGCAAATTTCGGCTTCGAATCCGTCGGGGTTATATACGTGCATCGCAAAATCCGCGTTTTCGGAATGCGATATAAATACCGCGCAGTCGGCTCCGACGCCGTAGTGTCTGTTACAAATATGCCGTATAAGACGTGTATCGGGAAGAGTTGTTTGCGACGGATTTCCAAAGACAACAAAGTCGTTGCCGAGCGCTTGGATTTTTTGGAATGTCATAGCGTTCACCTCATTATAACTGTATTTAACCCAATTTTCAATAATGTATAAAAAAATAACCGTATTATTTTGAAAATTCGTAAAAACTCTTGCAATATTATTTAATTATGGTAGAATATTATAAAAGATTTTTGGAGGATGCGGTGAATAACGGATTTTACTCAATGCTTTTCAGAATGAAGCACATAAAACGATGGGGAATTATGCACTCTGTTATACCCGATCATTTGTCTACCCATTCTCTCGAGGTTGGTTTTCTCGCCCATTCTCTGGCTCTTATCGGAAACGAGGTTTACGGAAAAAAATATGAGCTTGAAAAAATAGTTGTAAAAGCTATTTATCATGATGTGCCTGAAATATTCACAGGTGATATTCCTACTCCTGTTAAATATTACAGCGACGAGACCAAACAGGCATATGATGCCGTCGAGGCGGCGTCTCTTAATAAGTTGACGGAAATGCTCCCCGAAGAGCTGAGAGGCGGTTATTTGGAGCTTTTCGCGTATAGCGATGATGAAAAGAAATTAATAAAAGCCGCTGACCGTATTTCGGCTTATATTAAGTGTCTTGAAGAACGTAATTACGGAAACAGAGAATTTGATTTAGCAGGCGAACGATTGCTTGCCGCAGTTAAAGAAATGCAGTGTGAGGAAGCCGAATATTTCCTTGAAAGGTTTTTGGAATCTTTTGGCTTGCCTATCGACTCTATACTTGAATAAAAAACAATATAAATAAACTAAAGAGGTATTTTTTGTGAAAATCGGACTTATTGCGGATTCCTTCCGTATCAGCTTTGAAGACAGTATCAAGGCGGCAAATCAGCTTGGTGTAACCGGTGTGCAGAAGTATATGAGCTTCGGTGATATGACTCCTGACACTCTTACTCCCTCCAGAATTAGGGAAATTAAGGACATTATGTCCTCCAACGGCCTTATTTTCTCGGCTATTTGCGGAGACTTCGGTGTGGATCTTGATGACGAAACCATCGTCGACAGATCAAAGGAAGTCCTTGAGAAGGCAAAGGAATTGGATTGCCACATCGTTACTACCCATATCGGTCACCTTTATGAAACCGAAGATGCAAGAATGGAAAAGATCAGAAAGAACGCTCAGGAGCTTGCTGTTTTTGCTGACAGCATCGGTTCTGTTTTCGCTGCCGAAACCGGTACTGAAAAGGCTGTCGTTCTTAAATCCTTCCTCGATTCTCTCGGTGCGAAGGGACTTCGCGTAAACTACGACCCTGCAAATCTTGTAATGGTTGCTGACGACGACCCCGTTGCCGGTGTATACACTCTTCGCGATTATATAGTTCACACTCACGCAAAAGACGGTATCAAGACAGGAGATACTACCTTCCTCGAGGTTCCCCTCGGACAAGGCGGAGTTGATTTCGATAAGTATCTCGCAGCACTAAATGATATCGGATACAGCGGATATCTTACCATTGAACGTGAGGTTGGCGAAAACCCTGCCGGAGATATCGGTATGGCTGTTGACTTCCTTAAAACTAAGCTTAATAACCTCGGTATTATACTTGGCTAATTGTTGAAATTTTTTCCTTTATCAAAGTATGCCATATCTAACTAATATGTACTGAATTTGTGGAGGTAATATGAAAAAGTTTATTTCGTTTCTGATTCTTTTCGCACTTGCATTTACTATGCTTACTGCGTGCAACAACAGTTCCGATGAAAGTAACGTGTCCTTGAGCGAAGGTACTGTAACCGATGCGTATATGAACGAAAACGGCGAGTACGTTCCTCGTCACGAGGTCAAGAAATTGGATCAGCGCACCTTTACCATCATTGTAAGAGGCGCTGTGCACGGCACGTATCAGTCGGATGACTTTACCACTGATGGTACGTTATATGGAGATCTTCTTAACGATGCAGTAAAAAAGAGAAATGACGTTGTTGAGAAGCTTTACGACGTAAAGCTCGAGGTTGTTAAGAGCGACAACATCAACAATGATATTTTTCTTGACTGTTCCTCAAGCACGGGTGAATATGATGCTATAATGCCTACGTTGGCATATCTTTCGACTCTTGCTGCCGATAGCTATCTTTATG